>CAXTJC010000166.1:0-6762 GCA_964244225.1 uncultured Acidobacteriaceae bacterium | reverse complement strand
ACCTGAGAATCCCACGGCCGTTCTGGCACTGGTGGGATCGGCGGGCGCATTCTTCTTCTCCCGCCGCCGCAAGTAGTTCCGAGGCTTCAGTGGCAACAACATCAGCCGATGTTCCAGCTCTGCACTCCCGCGCCTCTCTGATTCGCCAAGTCCCGTCCCTTGCGGCGGGGCTTGCTGCGTGCCTGGCCGTGCTTGGTGTGGTCAGTATCTGGCCAACCGCCGTGGTGCTGTACGGCATGTGGGTTACGGACCCGCTTAAATCGATCGGCATGCTGGTCCCGCTGGTCAGTCTCGCCCTCATTCTGCGCAGCTGGAGAGACCTCTCGTGGCAGTTTGACGGCAGCTGGTGGGGCTTGGCGCTGTTGCTGCTGACTACGGCGGCGGTACGCTTTCGCGAGCAGTCGGTCCTGGTCCTTATCCTGTCGCCGCGCTGGTCGATCTTCTTTCCGCCGCACTCCCTTGTGGCGTTCTGCTATGTCGTCGGGGTCGTCTTGCTGTTCGGCGGATGGCGGCTGCTGCGTGCCTCTCGCTTCGCCGTGCTGCTGATCTGGCTGGTCAACCCCGTGCCGCACGTCTTCAACGTCTATGTGGACCTGCCGCTGCAGCGCATCTCGGCGCATGTGGCGCGGGCCTTCGCGATTGCGCTGCACCAGAAGCTGACGCCGGACCAGATGCGGCTCATGTTTACGCCGGAGTTTGGGATGTTTATCGCGCCGGGGTGCAACGGGATCCGGGGCGCGGTGACCATGGGCATGATCGCGCTGATCGTGGGCCATCTCTACCGCTTTCGCTGGCGGGCGCATGCGCCCTTCGTTCTGGGCGCGGTGCTTCTGGGCTATGTGTTCAACTTTATCCGGCTGTGCACGCTGGTGCTCTACTACATCGTCGCGCTCAAGATCACATGGCTGCAGGACCGGGCGGAGATGGGCGACTACATCATCGGCGGATGCCTGTTTCTCGCCGCGGTCGGCCTGTTGTTTTACGTGGTGCGCCGCGTCACCGAGACCCCCTCCGAAATCGAACCCGAGCCTGAAACCAAGCCCAAGCCGGCAGCAAAGGTCACCCAGGTAACGCGCCCGGAGCCAGTTTGGCAGGGTGCGGGTGTGCGGCTGGCGGCGATGGCAGTTTTTATCGTTTTGGCGGGGGCGCGGCTGGCTCACGGCCTGCTTCTCAAGCAAAATACAGCGCCGGCACCGGAGACAGTCCAGGCAGCCACGGTATTTCCCCAGCGCATGGGAGGCTATGTGCGGTCGCGAACCTGGCCCGAGCAGGTGGTCAACGGGCCTGTCATCTTCGAGTGGGCGGACTACCAGCCGGCGAAGGGTGACGGCCCACACATCGCGGTCGGCATCTCGCCCGTGCTCGGGTCGCACGATACCTCGATCTGCCACTCGGCGCGAGGAGAGGACCCGGTGTGGCACGGCGAGCTGCGCACGGCAACAGCGACAGGGCAGGAGAGCTTTAGCAGCTCCTTCTTCAACAACGGAGCCACGCAATATCTTGAGGTCACAACGGTCTGCAACGAAGGCAGCTGCGGCGAGTACACGACCGGAAACGCTCACTTTGGACTTATTTACAGCCGGCCAGCCCCGGCAGAGGCATTCTCCCACGATCCACGGCGTCCCATTCCGGTCATGCTGAAGGCAGAAACGCTTGACGCAGCAATGCCCGCGGAACTCGCGCGCGCGGAGCTGACAGACGCCATGCGCGACTTCCTCGCAGGTGTGAATCTCTCAACCATGACCCAGGGATACCGATAGCAAAGGCTTGCCGCTGCCGCGAGCCACGCAAGGAAGCATAAGGTCTCGCGGCAGATACCCAGGTTAGGAGACCTGGCGTCCCAAGCGTGCCCTGGACTGCGCCCCACTGATGCGCGAGAGCGTTCTGGCCGCTTCGGAAACTGCCGGCTGCACCGAGACCATGATGATTGCCGTCGCCGGAACATCGCCTCCGCACAGGTAGCTATGAATCGTCGTCGCGTCGAAGTAGATACCGTCGCCCGCCTGCACTCGATGCATCTCATCGCCATGCCGCACGTCCAGCTCGCCTGAGAGCACAAACAGAAACTCATTCCCTGGATGCTGGTGTGCTTTAGCCTCTGCCCCGGGCTGCTGCGGTACAAACTCCGCGAAGTAAGGGTCCAGCATGCGATCCGGCGTAATAAATCCCAGGCTCTCGAAGAAATACGTGGGATCGTCTACCCCGGACTGCGGCAGCCGCGCGCGATCCTTCGCGCGATGGATGCGAAACAGCTTCTGCGGCTCTGGCTCAAAGAAGTAGCTGAGGTCCTTGGAAAATACCATGGCGATGCGCGCTAGATTGCGCAGCGTAGGTACAACTCTTCCTGTCTCCAACTGGGAGAGAAAGCTCGCGGAGAGGCCCGTGTGACGGCCTAGCTCCACCAGACCCATGGTCTTCTTCAAGCGCAGATGTTTGATCCGTTCGCCAATGCGTTTCTCGGAGATGAAGGCTTCCGCCTGTTCACTGGCCACTTGCAGAGGCGACGATTTTCCGCCCGGATCAAGCTCGCCGGCAATCTCTACGTCCCCAAGCTCACCCGGAATCATATCGATCCCAGGAAGCACTGTCGTCATATCGGTCAAATTCGCTGTGTCTGCCATAAAAGGGATTGTCCTTAGGTTGTACTTAAACAGACGTACGAATTACCTGAAAAGAGGCCTGAGTGCCCCGATTTGCAGCAGGTACGCTCCGACGCTGTCAACAAGCTTCCCCGGCTACAGTGCTAGGGTGAATCTTGTGTGGATCTCACCAAGCATGCGCCGCTCTTCCCAGAGAAACACCTCTGTGGCTCTGCTCTGGACGGCAGGCCTGTTCTGGACAGCCGCGGTCTCGGGGCTGGCCGGCTGCGCGAATCCCGGACCGCCCAAGCCGCCATCGCTCAATCTGCCTTCGCCCGCGAAAGACCTGCGCGCCGAACGCGTCGGGGAGGAGGTGCGGCTCACCTGGACTACCTCGGCCGACACGACGGACGACGTGCCCGTAACGCCGCCGCTCCGCGCGGAGATCTGCCGGGACCCCCTTCAATCTTCTCCCCTTCAATCTCTTTCACGTTCAGCGCCTTCCAGCCAGGTGCCCTGTACTGTCGTTCAGCGGCTGGCCGTCGCGCCCGGCCCCAGCACCGTGACAGACCCGCTGCCGCCGTCACTGCGTGCCGACCCGGTCCAACTCCTGCAGTACCGCGTGCGCCTTCTAAACGCCTCGGATCACGCCACCGATCCCTCACCCCCAGCCTTCGCCGCCGCCGGAGCCGCTCCCCCTGCCGTGAACGGTCTGCGCGCCGCCGCCTCGCCCACCGGAACCCGCATCCTCTGGCAGCCGCAAGACTTCCCAGCGGCCTCCGTCCTGCTGCGGCGCACGTCAAGCCCCCCGGCGCCGCAGCCCGTAGCGAAACCACCCGCTAAGCCACCCATCCCCGCAAAGCGGCCGTCGTCCGCCCGGCCGGCGCCCCAAACTGTTCCCCAGACAGTCAGGCTTGAAGGCGCACCCGCCGGCCCCGATCCCGGTGGACTCGTTGACCCCTCCGGCCAGCGCGACGCCACCTACAGCTACATCGCCTGGCGATCCCGCTCTGTCGTCGTCGAAGGCAAAACCCTCACGCTGCGCAGCCCGGATTCATCCCCGCTCACCCTTACCGTTCGCGACACGACGCCGCCTGCATCACCGGTCGGTCTCGCAGCCATCGCCGACGGCCCCGCCGTCGATCTCTCCTGGGAGCCGAACACGGAGCCCGACCTTGCCGGCTACTGGGTCGAGCGCTCGCCCGCGCCTGACCCCAGGTCCGCAGCAGAGACCTGGCGCCGCCTCAACCAGATGCTCCTCCAGGTTCCCGCCTTCCGCGACCAACCACCCGGCGCCGGTTCCTTCCGTTACAGAGTTCTAGCCGTCGACGCCAGCGGCAATCTCAGTCTGCCGGCCGCGCCCGCTCGCGTCACGGTGCATCCTTTGTCCTCACCGTAAGCCGACCTCGCCGTCCCTCCCTCTGCGCCGGCGTCGCGTCTTTGTTAGCATGGTGATGCGCAAGGAGTTCCCCATGGCCTCTCTACTCGAACAGCTCCGCAGTATGACAACGGTCGTCTCCGATACGGGCGACATCAATGCGATTCAGCAGTTTCATCCGCAGGATGCAACCACCAATCCGTCTCTCCTGCAGGCAGCGGCCGAGAAGCCCGACTACCAGTCGATCGTGGACGACGTTCTCAAGCAGGCGCGCAAAGATGCCGGATCGAACGCCTCCGACAAAGATGTTGCCGCGCTCGCCTTCAAGTCGCTCGCCGTCGCCTTCGGCCGAAAGATCCTCGAGATTGTGCCGGGCCGCGTCTCAACCGAGGTCGATGCTCGCCTCTCCTACGATAAAGAGAAGACCCTCGAGCAGGCTCGCGATGTGATCGCCCAATACGATAAAGCCGGTATCGCGCGCGATCGCGTGCTCATCAAGATCGCCTCCACCTGGGAGGGCATCAAGGCAGCGGAGATCCTCGAAAAAGAGGGCATCCACTGCAACATGACGCTGCTCTTCGGCCTGCATCAGGCTGTCGCCGCCGCGGAAGCAAACGTTACCCTCATCTCGCCCTTCGTCGGCCGCATCCTCGATTGGTATAAGAGCGCGACCGGCAAGGACTACCAGGGTGAAGACGATCCCGGCGTCCACTCCGTCACCGCTATCTACAACTACTACAAGAAATTCGGCTACAAGACCGTTGTGATGGGCGCCAGCTTCCGCAACATCGGTGAGATCGAAGAGCTCGCCGGCTGCGATCTGCTCACCATCTCGCCCAAACTCCTCACCGAGCTCGAAAAGACCGAAGGCGAGCTGACCCGCAAACTCGATCCGGAAAAGGCGAAGTCGATGGAGATCGAAAAGCTCCACATCGACAAGGAAACCTTCGAGAAGATGCACGCCGAAGACAAGATGGCCCACGACAAGCTGAAGGAAGGCATCGAAGGCTTCTCAAAGGCGCTCGTAGACCTCGAACAGCTCCTTACCAAGCGCCTCGCGGAGATCGGCCACAGCGCCGATGCAAGTCAGCAGCAGCCGGTTGGTGCCAAGTAGTTCTTCCGCCGTATTCGTAGAAAAGGCCAGCCAATTAGGCTGGCCTTTTCGCGTACAGTAGCTCCCATGCAATCGACAGCCCAAGTTCCGTGGTGGAAGCGACTGATTTTGGCCTTCTCCGCCATCTTGATCTGCCTTTTCGTCTACTCGGCTTACTTCGCCATCGGCGGAGCCGCTCGCCTCGGTGAACTTCATGAACCCTTTTTCAAGCAGGGCGGCAGCGCTCAGGCTGGCGCTCTCGTCTTTATTGTAAGCGGTTACTTCTTTGCGCTGCCCTGCTTCTTCCTGATCGCCGCTCCCCTCGTCCTCCTCGTCCCGGTAAGGCTCCAGCTGCGCCACTGGTACGGCATGATGCTCGCCGCGATCGTCCCCTTCGTCCTGCTTCAAAACTTCCTCGGCACCTCCGATCTCGCCGCCTTTCGGTCTAAGATCCAGATGATCCATTGGTACCAGGAAGTATTCGCCGCCCTCATCCCGGCCCTCCCGTGCGCCCTTTACCTCTGGCTGCTCCATTGTCAGGTAAAAAAGCTCACCACGTCCGCAATCTCACCTCCGTAAGTGCTCTACAAAATATAACGGCTCAGATCCTGATCCTTCACAATCGAAGCCACCTGCTGCCGCACATACTCCGGATCGACCACAATCACCTTCTCCACCCCATGCTCCGTCTGCCGCTCGATCACCGGCAGCGGCGGCTGCGGCGGCTGCGTCTCCGCAGTCAGCGAGGCCGATGCCCCAATCTCGGCGACCACGCCCTCCTCCGTCGATACCGCGCGCGGGCTCTTAAACAGATCCGGCGCCTGGAAGCTGATCTCGTCGAGCACCCGTTCGAGAATCGTGTGCAGCCGTCGCGCGCCAATGTTCTCTGTCGTCTCGTTCACCCGAAACGCAAACTGCGCCATCTCCGCGATCGCCTCCGGCGTAAACTCCAGCTTCAGCCCCTCCGTCTCGAGCATCGCCGTCGACTGCTTCACCAGCGACGACTTCGGCTCCGTCAGAATCCGCACAAAATCCTGCACCGTCAGCGACTGCAGCTCTACCCGGATCGGAAACCGCCCCTGCAGCTCCGGAATCAGGTCACTCGGCTTCGACACATGGAAGGCGCCCGCCGCGATAAACAGAATGTGGTCCGTCGAGACCATGCCGTACTTCGTATTCACCGTCGTTCCTTCCACGATCGGCAGAATATCCCGCTGCACACCCTCCCGGCTCACATCCGGCCCGTGTCCGCCTTCGCGTCCGGCGATCTTGTCGATCTCGTCGAGAAACACGATGCCTGAGTCTTCGACCCGCTCGACGGCCAGGCGCGTCACCTGGTCCATGTCGATCAGGCGGCTCTCTTCTTCCTGGACAAGATATTCGAAGGCCTCGGAGACCTTCATCTTGCGCTTCTTCATCCGCTGGCCAAAGAGCCCCGGCAACATGTCCTTCAGGTTGACATCGGAGTCGTCCTGACCCTGGTTCGTGATCAGCTCGAAGCTGGGCTGGTTGCGGTCGCGCACATCGAGCTCCACCATGCGGTCGTCCAGCTTGCCTTCGCGGAACTGCTGGCGCAGCTTCTCCCGCGTCCGCTGCTGCCGATCGCCGGGCTTCTCCTCGGCCGTCGACGGCTCCACGTGCGTCACATCGTCGACCAGCGCCGAGACCGGCAACTGGATCACATTACTTCCGGGCTCGCTCGTAGCCGCCGC
>CAXTJC010000165.1:4356-6763 GCA_964244225.1 uncultured Acidobacteriaceae bacterium | reverse complement strand
AGAGCTTCGACGTCCTCGGCGAGTATTTAGAGTTCGGAAACCTGTTCGACAATCACCCGCTCAGCAGTGTGTTGTAGTGAGCTCATGACCCCGCCGTGAGTGGCTTCCCCCGGAAATGAGGTTTTCGCTTGTAGAAGACGACATCGTGAGTAAAACAATAGCTTAGCCATTTCGCCGCCAAACGGGCGCAAGACGGCCAAATTACCTCCGAGTATCTCGCTTACCTTACCCTATGTCCCATACTACAGGCTGTTGATAGTAGCTGCTGAGGCTAGAATTCGCCTTGCGATGCTTGTTGGGCGGCCGGACCTCTTGCCGCCGTCACGCGCCCTCTTGTCCCCCTCAGCGCCGCACCCGACAGCGTGCGCGCCTGGTTCGACAACGCCGTTGAGACCGGCGACCCTGGTCAGCCAGCGTGACGCCACCGACAAGCTACCGGCGCATGGCCAGGGCCGAGAACACCCGCCGCGCCTACCGCGCCGCGGTGCGCCCCTGATGCGCTTGGTGCGGCCGCCACCATCTGGTGCCGCTGCCCGCCTCCAGCCAAAGCGTGGCCGCCTTTCTCGTCGGCGAACGCAGTCGCAAACTCTCCCCGGAAACGATCAACTATGCCGGGCGGCGATCCGCTACCTCCACCGCGCCACTGGCTGCCCGGTGCCGACCGACGACGTCTGCGTCTCGTAGACCCTGTCCAGCACTCGCCGCGAAGCCGCCAAGAAAGACCAGGTCCACCGCAAGAGGGTGGCCGCGACGGTGACCATCCTGCGGCGGCGGCTGGCGCCGATCCTAACGACCTGCGCGGCCTAGGGATCGCGCGCTCCAGCTGGTCGGCTTCGCCGGTGCGCTCCGACGCTCGGAGCTGGCGGCGATCCGCGTCGAGCAGCTGGAGAAGACCGACCGCGACATCCGGCTCACCCTGTCGCAGACCAAAGGCGAGCAGGCCTACGCCGTCAGCCTCCCCCTGCCCTAAAGCGATACCGATTGTGTCCCGTCCGCACGCTGGAGCTGTGGCAGTAAGCTGTAGGGTGGGACGACTCCGCAACGCTGCTGGATCACAGCGACGGAAGAGGTCGGCTTTGAAAGGATCGTCACGTCGCGGGCAAAAACGATTACAATTGTGGTATCAACCAACCATTCAACCTAAATGCTAGCATTGGTCTCTAGGTAGACCTGAACGGCTTGATCGATTATCCTTTGAACTGGTAGACCCGTTTTGAAGCTTAATTCTTTTAGACGGTCATAGGTGTCCGTCCCAAACCGCAGGCTCATTGCGACCTTGCCCTGCGTCACAGGTCGAGGGGCTAAAAGCGTTGGAGGACGAACGGTAGATTGGTTGATGTCAATTGGTGAAGCTTCAGCAGGCGTTGCATCTACCTCATCATACGATGACATTCGAGCTGGAGCAGCCTGCCCTTTGGTCGGCGTCATCAGCCCGGCTAAACGGTTTGGTTTGTCAGCCACCCACCTTCTCCATTGTCAGGCGCTTCGTAATGTAAGCGAGCAGTTCCGTGATCTCCGCCGCCGACTTACTTTGCGCATCGAGTTCACGAGATGTCCGGCCGTCAATCATTGAAGCGGCAAAGTCTGCGCGGTTGTAAAGCTTCACCGGCGCGACCGTGCCGTGCTGAGACAGCTCAATGGCCGTTTCGCCCGTCAGCCGCACGCGATGGGTGACCCGGTTGATAACGAACAACAGCGGCTTACCGTGGCGGTTGACCGCATCGACGGTCTTTGACACTGCACGCAGATCGTTCGGCGACGGCTGAACCGGGATCACCACCAGGTTCGCGAGCTTGATAGCATCGGCAGTATCCTGGTTGGCTTGCCCAGGCGTGTCGATGAACACCAGATCCACTGCATGCTTGCGCAGCTGCGTAAGTGTAGACTTGAGTCCGGATTTATCAACTGCAACATAGACTGGGGTCTCCGCCTCTCGGGCGTTCCACCAATCTGCAAGTCCACCTTGAGGGTCGGTGTCGATGATGACCACAGACTTGCCAGCCAGTCCCGCCTCAACGGCAAGGTGACTGCAAAGAGTGGTCTTGCCGGCACCGCCCTTCTGGCACGCCATGACAATGGTGAACATATGGGCCCCCATTCGTTCGAATAGACATCAAACGGTGTGTCGCCGTCAATCGATGATGCGACATCGGTTGGTTGGTATCAACCAGCCGATATGACTGCGCTCCTGATTTAGGATGCTCGTATCGCTGCACAGAGGTTTTGACGGGTTGCGCGCCCGGGTGCGCTGCCGAGTGCATACGCTCGTCCCTTCAATGGACGACTTCGCCCGTTCTCGCCGCCCTGGCTCCCCCCGTCTCTGCCCAGAGGGCATCAGGGTCGCCGCCGCGATCGGCATCGCGCTTATGTCGGGCGGCATCCCTGGCCGTAGCTACCTTCGGCAATC
>CAXTJC010000165.1:0-4256 GCA_964244225.1 uncultured Acidobacteriaceae bacterium | reverse complement strand
CGTCGCAGCACTCGAGCGGGGCAAGCAACCCTGAGTTCGAATGCTCGAACTGCATTCGGCATCGCGCTTATGTCGGGCGGCATCCCTGGCCGTAGCTACCTTCGGCAATCACCGACCAGATCGTCGCAGCACTCGAGCGGGGCAAGCAACCCTGAGTTCGAATGCTCGAACTGCATAGGGCAGGGGGCTCGCCGCTCCGATGAACCCGACCACTGGCTAACGTAACCAGCGCATCAATAACCTGCTGCCCGGGTTGTCTCCCCTCACCTTCGTGTCAAGCGATCCGCGCTGGTGCAACTACAAACAAGCTGGGGAGAGGGGTGGGATTCCGTATGTAGGCTTGTTCAGCTGACCAGCTGAAGTGCCCGCACTGCGAAGCGCGCTGGCTCGCCTGAAGGGCATGCAAGGTAACCCCTTTCGTAGTGGGCCATGGCGAGTCACGCGGTTAAGCTTCGGCCGTAACAATTGGACTGCCCACGGTGCATACGTGATTAGCTTTACAGGAGCAGAATGGTACTTTCGGCAGCGCCAAGCGCCGGGTCCTGCATCTAACCTGTGACGATGGTCGAAAGCAGCGCATCTGGAAGCGAACTCGACGTGAGCCTCTATATGTTAACTCAGCCAAGGATTGACATGTTCTACATATGTAAGATGAAATGTTGGTTGGTATCAACCAATATTTCACCCTTTAACTCATGATATTAACGTAGCTACAGGCAAATCGACACGAGCCTGGCCGTAACTATCTTTGACGATCACCGATCAGATCGTCGCTGCGCTTGAGCGGGCAAGCAGCCCTAAGTTCGACCGTCCGGCCTGCATAGGGCAGGGGGCTTACCGCTCCGATGAACCCGAACACTGGTGAGCGCTACCGGTGTACCAACAACCTTCTGCCCGGCATTTCTCCCCTCACTTTCGTGTCCAGTGCCCCGCGCTGGTGCCGCTACAACCGGCTCCGATTTGGTGCCGCGAGTTCCTGTCCAGAGCCGCTACAGGCCAGCGAAGACGAGAAGTAGCTGGCTTTCGCCCAGTATAGATCAATGCGGCATCACAGGCTTACAGGGCTTGAAATCGCAAAAGCTATTAGCCGGCACCAAGCATCGGTTCTCCGCCTTTAACAAGCGCGCCAGTAGCTGTCGTGTTGAGGGTGTGCGTGGCCGCCCCGTTCCCCCGGGGCGAAGGAGGGCGGTAGAAGCCCCGTCGAATCATCACCAGCTCGCGGCTGTCCTCACGCGAGCCCCTTGGCTAGAGCCCCAGCCAAGCCGCAGGTCAGGCCGCCCTCCTTGAGGGGCAGTTCGGTCAGAAGTAGGAAGCCCTCATGATATGAGGGACCTTTGGCAACGGAATAGCCTTTCGACCTGGGGACTGGCATCTGTTGGTAGGCAGCGCGACTCGGGGCGGGATGGAACCGGCAAAACGGAGTTGCAGCGTGTGGGTTATCCACCGTGGAAGCTGGCTTGTGTTGATAAAAAGCTGGCATCTGCTGAGAACCTGCTTTCAGTCAATCGTTTAGAGTCAATGCTTTCCGGGATCAATCCACTGGCATGTGTTGGGACATACTATAAAGATTACGAATATCTTTTCAATAACCCAAGAGATGCCAGCAAGACACGCGGCTGGTAATCGGTCACCCTAATGACCAGCATTCAGAACGAAAGCAGCTGACGATGGGCGAGGTTCACCGGTTACTAGCGGAACACGGTAAGGCCAAAGTCCTCCAGCTTGATCTCGACCGCCGTGTCATCGAAGCGGCTGCTGGTTATCTGGCATCCGAGGCATCCGACGTGGGGTTTCTCTACTCTGGCTGGGCACAGTCTGCACTGCCCCACAAAAAGATTGCCGACGGAGCCACCTGGCAGGTGCATACCGACCACGTCAGCCTCGTCGTACAGCCCGGATTCCGACCAAATTTGACCGGTGAGGCGATCCCCGTCGGTGTACCATATGGCAGCCGAGCTAGGCTGATCTGCCTTTATCTTCAATCCGAGGCCTTGAAGAACGACAGCAGGACCGTACCGCTCGGGAAAAGCCTCCACGCATGGCTTAAACGGCTCGATATAGCGGTCGGCGGCACCTCTATGGCAGCCGTCCGGGATCAGGCCGAGCGCATCAGTCGCTGCCGTATGAGCTTTCAGATCAAGAGCGGCAACCGGGTGGGAATGGTGAATCAGAACATCCTGGACACTTCTATGTTCGTGGAAGACGAAAGCTCACAAGGAAGCTTGTTCATCGAGGAGGCCATCCTGTCGGAGCTGTTCTTCCAGCAGCTGAAAAGGCACCCGGTGCCGGTCGAAGAATCGGCGGTGAAGCACATTTCGAATAATTCCATGGCCCTCGACGTCTATTGCTGGTTGGCCTACCGGCTCCATAGCCTGTCGAGACCCATGCCGATCTCTTGGAAAGCCTTGCAGGCCCAGTTCGGCCGCGGGCTACCACGAATCGACCAGTTCCGTTGGTATTTTAAAAAGACCCTGGATCTGGCCATGGCTGTATATCCGGAGGCCAACGTGGTAGTCGACACGAAGGGGGTTACGTTGATGCCCAGTCGAGCCCCGGTGCAGCCGAAAACTCTGTCGGCATCAACTAAAAGGCTGAAAATCTAGGGTTCACAACGAGTCCTTCTGCTCCGGATATCAACAGATGCCAGGACCGAGCCCTGTTCCTTGGGGTAGGCGTCTGTCCTCGAACGGTAATTCCTGATTAAGCAACTTTTAGGGGGCATATGGCTTTCTTTTTTGCAATCAAGCCGTAATTCAGGCGGCTTTCTGCATGGAACGAGCCGCCTGAGGGTTGGATGCCCTCCGAAAGCTGCCTTCTCTTGGTATCCCTGGAAAGCCCGGCCTCAACGCGGGCCTCCCGGCAAGAACCTCTGGCATCTATTGGGTTTTCAGCCATAAGCCCTTTCCTTCCAGAATCCATTTGCATACCTCTGTAGGAGATGAAGAAGTCTAAACGACAGGAGCAGGAGTTATGATGGGCGATGGCGAGGATTCCGTCTTATGCCGAGCTCGGCATAAGACGGATTATGCCGAGTTCCGGGTTATGCCGAGTAGGGGCTGACCAGCCACCAGCCGAGCGCATTCTGACCATCGCGGCCTCGGCATAATCCGGCGACCCTTCTCCTACGGCCATGGTGGCCGCGGGGAGGAGATGATGGACACAACGGATCACGCCGGCGCCTGGGTGGCCGGCTACGTGGACTATTTGCGCGACGTCCTGGGAGCGGCCGACGCCACCCGGGTGCGTCACCTGTCCGTGGTGCGGCGCTTCATCGCGGCCTGTCTGGGTCAGGGCGGTCCCGGTTGGACCGGCCTGTCCGTCCAGCGGGTGACCGAGTTCATCCAGCACGAGGCCGCGCAGAGGACCGGGTATGGCCGCACGGCGCCGGCGTGCGCGACGCGCTCTTTCCTGCGCTTCCTGGCCTGGCGCGGCGTCGCCCCGAGCGGGTTCGACCGCGCCATCCCAGCCATCCGGCGCGCGCGGCACGCCAGCCTGCCGCCGCACCTCATGCCTGAGCAACTCGCACGGTTGCTGGAGCGCCCGGCCGCCCCTTGCCCGGCGGAGTACCGAGACCGGGCGGTCTTGATGCTGCTGGCGCGCCTCGGCCTGCGCGCCGGCGAGGTCGCCGCCCTTGAACTGGATGACCTGGATTGGCGGGCAGGCCAGCTCCGCCTGCGCGCTGGTAAGTGCCGCCGCGAGCGGGTGCTGCCCTTGCCCCAGGAGGTCGGCGCCGCGTTGGCCGAATACCTCCAGCACGGCCGTCCTCCCCACGGAGGGCGTCGGCTGTTCCTCACTCTCGCTGCCCCGGCGCAGGCCATCTGCCAAGTCGCATCGGTCACTAAAATCGTGCAGCGCAACCTCGCGCGCGCCGGCATCCCGCTCGGACGGCTGACCGGGGCGCACATGCTGCGCCACACCGCGGCCTCGCGCATGGTCAACCGCGGCGCGAGCTTCAAGGACGTCGCCGACGTGCTCGGCCACCGCTCGCTGCAGACGACCGGCATCTACGCCAAACTTGACCTTCATACGCTCGCCGGCGTGGCGCTGCCCTGGATCGGCGGAGGCGCGCAATGAGCGGCGGCACCGACCTCGACCGGCATCTCGAGGCTTATCTGGCCATACGCGACGCCCTCGGCCTCGTAGCTGGCGCGCGACCACGCTTGCTGCGCAGCTTCCTCGACCATGCCCGCGGCGCGACGCCGCCTGGCACCCCGATCCGGGCCGCGACCGCGCTCACGTGGGCCTACGACCACGCC
>CAXTJC010000164.1:0-6764 GCA_964244225.1 uncultured Acidobacteriaceae bacterium | reverse complement strand
GCCACTTGGCGGGGGCGGGCTCCGCGATATAGACCGGTCCTAGCACCGACGAGCCGCCGATGCCGAGGCCGCCGAGAAAGCGGAAGGCGAGGAAGGCCCACCAGGGGCCGGCGAAGGCGCAGCCGGCGGCGGAGATGATGTAGAGGATGCCCATGATGCGGAGGGCGGAGCGGCTGCCGATCCGCTGGCCGAGCGGGCCAGAGAACATGGCGCCGAGCACGGTGCCGTAGAGCGCGATGGCGACGGTGAAGCCCTTCTGGCCTTCGGTAAGGGCGTAATGCAGCTGGAGCGAGTGGGTGGCGCCGGCGATGACGGCGGTATCGAAGCCGAAGAGCAGGCCGCCGAGAGCGCCGGTGAGGGCGCTTTTGACGAGCAGAAGAATGGCTTTTGTCTTATCTGAACTCATGACCTGTCCTGATGCTTGGAATGCGGAGTCCACCAAACAATAGCAGCCCGGAAGTGGGTGTGGCGCTGGAACGCGCGCGAGGCAAGGCGAGCAGAGAAGACGCACGGGGCGACAACCGCGAGGGGGTTGCGATCATCAAGCTCAGTAGAGAATGCTTTGCTGGGTGGGGCTACGTGCGGGACTGACTGGATACTCTGATTCAGGGAAGGTCTGAACAGGTTATAGAGCAAGTACGGTACTCAGAACGCGTGAATCCGACGGTTGTGCTGATTGTGCGTCGCTCCGCTCCGTGGTTAAAGACGAAAGCAGGTTCTTCGCTGCGCTCAGAAGGACAAACGAGAAAAGCAAAGGCTCGATCAGAGTGGCCTTACACAGTGCAGGAGAGTGCTCATGATCGAAAGACGAGCGGAGCTTGAGGTTTGGGGCGGTGTTGAATGCACCATCAATCGCGTCGGCAACACGTACTTCGATCAGTATGCGCGGTCCGGACACCGGAGGACGCTCAAGGCGGATCTGGAACGGATTGCGTCGCTGGGGGTGCGCGCGTTGCGGGTGGGTCTGCACTGGGAGCACTTCGAGGCGACGCGATCGTGGGATGACTTTGACCGCATGCTGGACGCGGTGCGGGAGCTTGGGATGCGGCCGATCGCGGGGCTGCTGCATCATGGCAGCGGACCGCCGGAGGTGGATCTGCTGCATACGGAGTTCGCGGGGAAGCTGGCGGCGTATGCGCTGAGGGTGGCGGAGCGGTATCCGTGGCTGATGGACTACACGCCGGTCAATGAGCCGCAGACGACCAGCCGGTTTTCCTGCCTGTACGGACACTGGTACCCGCATCATCGCTCGGTTCGAAGCTATGCGCAGGCTCTGGTGCATGAGTTGAAGGGCATGGCGCTGGCGATGCGGGCGATCCGTTCCGTGCAGCCTGCAGCACGATTGATTCATACAGAGGACGGCGGGGCGACGTATGCCACGGAGGAGATGGAGAGCTTTCGTAAGGAGCGGACGCAGCGGCGATGGCTGGGGACCGATCTGCTGTGCGGGAGGGTAGATGAGGCGCACCCGATGCTCGAGTTTCTAATGCGGCATGGCGTGCCGGCGGCGGAGGCGCTGTGGTTTCGGGAGAACCCGTGCCCGCCGGACGTGCTGGGGCTGAACTATTACGTGACCAGCGATCGATTTCTGGATCATCGGACGGAGCTCTACCCGAAGCACTTTGCCGGCGGCGATACGGGCTCGGAGCCGCTGGTGGATATTGAGGCGGTGCGGGTGCGGTCCGGGGGGCTGCCGGGCGTTGAAGCTCTTCTGACGGAGGCGTGGCAGCGCTATCGACTGCCGGTCGCGATCACGGAGGCGCATCTGGGTGGCTCGCCGGAGGATCAGGTGCGATGGCTGGCGCAGGTCTGGCAGGGCGCGCAGGCGGCTCGAGAGGCAGGCGCGGAGGTTCGGGCGGTGACGGTATGGGCGCTGCTGGGGCTGTGGAACTGGTCGAACCTCTGCACAGCGGAGGCAAATGCCTATGAGCCTGGGGTCTTCGATACGGCGAACGGGGAGCTGCGGGAGACGGCGCTGGCGGCGGTCGTCCGGCAGATGGCGCGTGGGAAGGTTCCGGAGCACGCCGCGCTCGAGCAGGCGGGATGGTGGCAGCGGGCGGACCGGTTTGCGTATGCTCCGTATCCGCCGCTGCAGGAGGATGTCGAGACGGCTGAGGCGATGCCGGTCTAATCTGTCTAACTATTGTTGGCGCGGCTTACCAGTGCTTGAGCAGCTTTGCCAGCAGGGGAGCCAGAAGCGCGGTGAGCAGGCCGTTGGCGCCGAGGGCGACGCCGGCAAAGGCCGCCGCGAGAGAGTGTTGCGGGATGACACGGGAGGCGCCGATACCGCTGCCGGCGGTGCCCGCGGCCAAGCCGATGGCCTGCCAGTCGGTCACACGGAGATGACGCGCGACGGCGTCGATCGAGATGGCTACCAGAATGCCCGCGGCGATGGCGAGAACGGCGGTGAGCGACGGAATGCCACCGATGCTCTCCGCGACGCCGAGAGCGATCGGCGTTGTCAGGCTCTTGGGCAGCATGGAGAGGGCGACGGGCTGGCTGGCGCCGAGCGCGCGGGCGATGGCGTACCCGGTGACTGCGCTGGTCACGGCGCCGGCAAGGAGCGCGGCGAGCAGAGGAAAGAGACTACGGCGGATCACGTCGATTGATTGCACCAGCGGGATCGCGAGAGCCACTGTGGCCGGACCGAGAAGAAAGTGCAGAAACTGGGCTCCGGCGAAGTATGCGGCGAAGGAGGTATGGGTGAGCGTGAGCATGGCGCCGATGACCACGATCGCAAACAGGACGGGATTGGCCACAGGAGTCTTGAGGCGGTGTTGCAGGGCCACGCCCACCAGGTACGCTCCGATGGTGAGGGTAAGGGCGAGCAGTGGGGCCAAGGGCAGGAAGACCGCTGGGTGCGGTACAAAGTTCATCTTGCCTGCTCGCGGTTCTGGCGCTTCAGCAGGCTATCCAGTACGACCGCCGTCACGATGAGGGTAAGCAGGGTTGAGACGACCAGCGAGACGGAGAGGGGAAGCCAGGCCGCGCGGATGAGCGCCAGATTGGCTACGATGCCGACCCCGGCGGGGACAAAGAGCAGCCCGAGAACCGACAGCAGGCCATCGGCTGTGCGGACGAGCATGGGGCTCAGCTCGCGCCTGGACCGGAGCAGCCAGAGCGTGAGCAGAGACATACCAAGCACCGGTCCGGGCAGAGGAAGGTGGAACAGCGTGTGGAGAAGTTCTCCGGCGAGTTGAAAGAGCAGCAGCGTGGCGATGGACTTAAGGAGAGCCATACCTGAGGGTACGGCATGTAGTTTTGCCGAAACCGTAGCCCGCCGGCGTCTCTTTGCAGGCCGCGAACGAGCGTTGTCCGGACATACCCCGGTTGGGGCATTTCACTTTTGTGCCGCAGGGCGAAGAGTGAAGGAACATACAAAGCGGCGACCAGAGCTGCTCGAGATCGCACCGATGTGACAGCTAATGCCGGCCCTCGTTCATAAGACCGCAACGCTCTCGCGAACAGGAGTGCTTTCCAAGGAGGATTGGCCCATGGCGATAGTGGAAGAAGCGACGTTAGAACAGGGTACGGATGAAGCAACGCAGATGTCGCGAGTTCCTGATCTGCCACCGCGGAGTGAGTTGCAGGAGATTGTGGAGCTGGCGGCCGAGATCTGTGGCGCGCCGATTAGTATGATCTCGATCCTCGATACGGAACGGCAGTGGTTCGAGGCTTCGGTCGGCACGCATCTGCGAGAGACTCGCCGCGATATCTCCTTCTGCGCGCATGCGGTGCTGCGGGACGAGTTGTTCGTTGTGGAGGACACGCTCAAGGACATCCGGTTCGCCGGGAACCCGATGGTCACGGGCGATCCCGAGATGCGGTTCTACGCGGGCATGCCGCTTAGCTCGCCGAAGGGCGAGGCCTTCGGCACACTCTGCGTCATCGATCGCAAGCCGAGGCAGCTTTCGGTGAGCCAGGAGCGGGCGCTGCGCGTTCTGGCGAAGCAGATCAAGACGAGCATGCAGCTGCGGGCGGAGCACCGGATGCTGGTCGACGCGCTGGCCGAGCGCGATCGCGCCACATCCAGGCTGCGCGCGAACGAGCGCATGTTCCAGACCTTCATGAACAACGGGCCGCTGGTCTCGTATCTCAAGCACACCGACGGCCGCTATGTGTTCTATAACTCCCGTTTCGCCGAGCGCTGCCACGTGACCATGCAGGAGTGGCTCGGGCGAACCGACTTCGAGGTGTTTCCGGAGCACCTGGCGCAGAACTTCCGCGAGCACGATAAGAAGGCGCTCGAAGCAGGACGCCTGGTGGTCAGCGTGGAGACGCTGTGCACCAGCGCCGGCGAGTGCAGCACGTGGCGCTCCTACAAGTTTCCGTGTGAGGATGAGGACGGCCGACCGCTGCTTGCCGGCTTCTCCTTTGACATTACCGAGGAGCTGCAGCGGCATCAGGAGCTGATGCAGGCCAAGCGGGAGCTGGAACGGCTGGGATCGATCGATCCTTTGACGGAGCTGCCAAAACGGATTGTCTTTGACGAGCGGCTGGAGGTGGACTTTGAAGGCGCGCAGATGCGCCGGCAGACGCTCTCCCTGGTGGTGATGGATGTGGACAACATCCGCCAGCGCAACCAGCGGCTGGGCGACGAGGCTGGCGACGCCGCGCTGAAGACGATCGGAGCGATCCTGAAGGAGTGCATCACTGAAGCCGATCTGGCCGTGCGCTTAGGCGGCGCTGAGTTCGCCCTGCTGCTGCCGGAGACGACAGATGACGAGGCGAAGGCGCTGGCGGAGCGGGTGCAGCGAGAGATGCGTGCGGTGGACTGGGGGATTGCGCCCGTGACGCTGAGCATGGGTGTCGCGACGAACAGGGACGCAAAGCGCAGCGGGCGGCAGCTCTTCTGCTTTGCCGACGATGCGATGTATGCGGCTAAGATGACGGGCAAGAATCGTGTGGTGGTGTACGAGCCGCGCTAGAGGAAGTCTGATTAAGTCAAAGAATCTTTATTGTTCAGGAGAGATGTTTAGCCGTTCCGAACGAAAAGCAGGTTCCTTGCGTTGCTCGGAATCGAAGAAAGAAAAGCAAAGGACTTGATCAGAGTCTCCCTAGCGTTTGCTGACGTCAGCGAAGCTCGGCGGGCGGTAGGAGCTCGTACGAGACGAAGGCGAGGCGGGTGCTGTCCGGCGACCATGACGGCACGTTGAGCGTGCCTTGTCCGCCAAAGAGCTTGGCCAGAGTGCGGCTCTTGCCGGTCGCGAGATCGAGAACGCGTACCTCCACGTCTTTGTTCGGCGGGTGGCCCTCCGTGTTCTTGGCGAAGCTCACATAGGCGACGAGTTTGCCGTTGGGAGAGACATGCGGAAACCAATCGTCGGTCTCCGAGGTCAGAAGCTGCTGCTGGCTGGAGCCGTCCGCCTGCATGCGCCAGAGCTGCATACGGCCGGAGCGGACGGAGCAGAAGAAGAGGGTCTGGCCGTCGGGTGAGTACTCCGGCCCGTCGTCGAGGCCCTTGGCGGTGGTGAGCCGGGTCTGCGCGCCGCCGGTGACGGGAACGGTGTAGATATCGAACTCGCCGGAGCGCTGGCCGGTGAAGGCGAGGGTTTTGCCGTCCGGCGACCAGCCATGCCAGTACGAGGGACCGGTCGGCGTGATCTCACGCGGTGTGCCGCCGGTGACGGGCAGGACGTAGACGCGAGAGTTGTGATCAGGGTTTGACCCGTCGCTTACGGCCAGCTCCGATCCGTCGGGTGAGAGGCCGTGGTCGTTGTTGAGGTGTATCTGCGGGCCTGCGTTCAGCGGCGTGGGATCGGTGGCCGAGAGCTGCGCCTGGTGCCAGTTGAGACGAACCATGCGCCCGGTACTGTTCTCGGACTGATTCACCAGAAGGAAGGAGCCGTCGCGCGACCAGTTTGGCGCCTCAAAGTGAGTGGCCGCGAGATAGGCGACGCGGCGATCCGTTGAAGCCACGTTGATCGTCTCGAGCACGCTGAGTAAGGCAGGCGCCGCGGTGCTGGAGGGAACGGGTTTGAGCTCGACGTTTGAGAAGACGGCAGTCTCGGAGGCGTCTTTGTCGTGGGCGGAGACGCCGAGGCCGACGTAGAACTCGCCTGGGAAGGGAACGCGGATGGCCGCGCCGGCAGGATGCAGCGTGCCATCCGCGCCGGAGACAAAGGCGTAGAGGCGATCGCCGCGTTTCTCAAGCTGGACGCGCGTGGGCGCGGCTTCGGCGGACTCGACCTCGTGGGTATCGCCGCCGACGGTGTCGCGGAACTGGAGCGAGGTCAGGCCATCGCCGTGGAGAGCGACGTCAACAGCAGGCGAGCCGGTGTCGAGGCTTTGGCGAATCATCAGGACGGCCTTGCGGTGCTTGTTGCCTTTGTCCCCGACGAAGTGGATATCGGCTGCGAGGCTGAGATCGCCACTGGCCTTCTTCCAGACAAATTGAAACTCATCCTTGCCGAACCACATGTTCTCGCCGGAGCCGGTGAGGGTGTAGGTGTGGGCGGCTGGATCATACTTCGTCAGACCCGGATGGAGAACGGCGCCGACGTCCTGCGCGTGCTCGAAGAGGCCGAGAGAGGAAGGCGTCTGAGCGCGAAGATATGTCGGCGGGAGCATGGTAAGTGCGGTGAGACAGACAAGGAAACGCGAGGTGAACGACAGCAAGAAAGCCTCCGGGGGTGCGCTCGCAATGGTACGCGAGCGCACGGGGCGTATGCCAGGGAGTTGGGGAAGGTCTGATTAGTCAAAGAACCTTTATTTTTCGAGAGAAGTGTTTCGCCGGTCCGAACGAAAAGCAGGTTCCTCGCGTG
>CAXTJC010000163.1:0-6799 GCA_964244225.1 uncultured Acidobacteriaceae bacterium | reverse complement strand
CCAAGATCGCCAAGCGGGTGCAAGTCGGCCATGGATCGAGGATCGGCAAAGACACGCTGCTGTGCGCGCAGGTGGTCCTAGCAGGCTCCACAACGGTCGGAAATCGCGTGATCCTTGCCGGTCAGGTCGGCGTGGCCGGCCACTGTTCGATCGGGGACGGTGCCGTTGCGACTGCCCAGAGCGGCATCCCCGCAGACGTTCCGGCAGGCATGACCGTCAGCGGCTATCCGGCGGTCGAAAACAGGCAGTGGTTAAAAAGCGTTGCTGCTGCAAACCGATTGCCAGGGTTGCTGCGTAACCTAAAAAGAGAACGAAAGTAACACTTGTGTTGTATATCTTTGGGGGACGGAGCCGAAGCGATGTCAGAGATTGCTGAAGAGAATCGAATGGCCGATTCAAACCTTCAGTCCGGAACCAACGTTCGCGTTCTGCTGTTGGATGACGATCCGGCGAACCTTCATCTTCGGTGCGCTATCCTCCGGCAGCATGGCTACGATTGCCTCGCTGCATCCTCGATAGAAGATGCCATGCAATATCTCGACACAATCGACATCGCCGTTCTGGACTACCACCTTGGTGGCGGTCAGTTTGGGACGGAGATTGGGTCTCTGCTGCGTCGGCGCCGGCCCCACATCCCCATCATCATTCTTTCGGCTACGCTGGAGCGCTTCTTTGGTGGCGTCGAGGACATGCATCTGCTGAAGGGGCATAGCTCGGTTCAAGACCTCTTGCATGCTCTGAGTTCGCTCGCAGCCAAGCGCCGTGGCAGTCCCGTGGTCGTCGATGCGCGCGACTTCCTGTACTCCCGCATCGCGCATGCGATCGGCAGCGATGTCCTGGTGCAGATCTTCGACGACCGGGGCGTGTGGCACTTCTGCAATGAGAGGGCGGCTGAATATCTGGAGCATGCGCGCGATTGGTTCCCGGGGCGCTGCGTCTTCGACGAGATGCCCCTGCTGCGGGACTGGCGTGATGTTCTGCTGAATGTGCCGCGCAGCCGCGAGACCTATATAGACCGAACGCACCGAGGTCTGCTGGCGACGCCGAAGGAGACGGAGCGGGATCTCGCCTGGAGTATTCTCGCCTTTCCACTCACGCTGCATGACGATCGTTCCGGCGTCGTGCTGACCGCGCGCATTATCGGCAACGCTATCCCAAACTGAACCATCTTCCTTGCAGCTTCCGAACAAAGTGTCTTGCTCGCCCATCCTGATAGTCTCAAACCTATGAGACGAGGCGTGTTTCCGGCTCTGGCGTTGTTCTGCTCGTTGACCGGCTGCCACTCCGCGATGATCGAGACCACGATCCACAACAGCACAACAAGCCCCTTGCAGCTGATCGAGGTGGACTATCCAAGCGCGAGCTTCGGCACCCAGGGCCTGCAGCCCGGAGCGGAGTTCAAGTATCGCTTCAAGGTCCTCGGGTCCGGAAACCTGAAGATCCTGTACACGGACCAGACCGGCAAGGAGCACACCGGCAATGGGCCCGAGGTACACGAGGGACTTGAAGGCCGGTTATTGATCACAGTCGATCAGGCAGGCGTACAGTGGTCGCCGAGTCTTACATCTGCCCGGTGATCCCCTTCTGTGCCAGGCTGCTATCAACCTGAGCCCGATGACAGGTAGAAGAGGTCCTTTAGACTCAACCTATGGCTCGCGGCTTCTTCATCACCTTTGAGGGTCTGGACGGCTCGGGCAAGACCACGCAGTTGAAGCGTCTGGCCGATCGCCTGCGCGCGCGGAGTCTGCCCGTTGTCACTCTGCGTCAGCCGGGTGGAACGCCGCTTGGCGATCGTCTCCGGTCGGTGCTGGTGGACTCAAAGACGGAAACCGTCCTTGGACCCATCGCACCGCACGCCGAACTCGCTCTCATGTTTGCCGACCGCGCCCAGGCCATCGCGGAGATCATCCGGCCCGCGTTGATGGAAGGCAGCATCGTCCTCTGCGACCGCTACACAGATTCGTCCGAGGCCTACCAAGGCGCGGGCCGCGAGCTCGGAAGCGAGACTGTCCTGGCCATGCACCGCGTCGTTTGCGAGGACCTGCAGCCCAACCTAACGATTCTTCTGCTGCCGCCGCTTGAGGCCTCGCTGCGCAGAGCGCGCCGCCGCAATCTGCGCCATATCGAACAGCGAGGAACGGATGAAAACCGCTTTGAGCGCGAGTCCGATGCGTTCTACCGGCGCATTCACCGGGCCTATGAGGAGATCGCACGTCGGGAGCCCGAGCGTGTTGTCATGATCGCGAACGACTCGTCCATTGACGCGATCGAAATGTGCGTGGCCTCTGTGGTGGACGAGAGACTTGCCGCGAACGTCTCATGGACATGACAACTCCCCCGCTCACGCCGCCCCAGCAGGGTCTCGCCCCGGCGGACGCCCAGCACTCTGCTGCACCACAGAACGGGCCAAAGGCGAAGCGGACAGGCTACAATCTGCCTCCCGGTCTCAAGCACTCGCTTCCCTTCTACGCGGGCAAACCATGGGTCAAGCTAGGCGAACCGATCCGTCTGTTTGAGCACCTGACCAAGACCTTCGGGGCGATCTCCATGTATCGCTTCATGGGGACGCACATCGTCTTCGTCAACGATCCGCGGTACATCCGCGAGATCCTCATCACGCAGGGTGGCTCGTTCGTGAAGGAGCGCACGCTGCAGCGGATGAAGATCCTGCTCGGCGAGGGCCTGATCACATCGGACGACCCGATCCACATGCGCCAGCGCAAGATGATGGCGCCAGCCTTTCATCGGCAGCGCATCATGGGATACGCCGACGCTATCGCTACTATCGCGGCCTCGAACACCGCGGCGTGGAAGGCGGGCGAGATCGTGGACGCGAACGCGACCATGATGGTGCTCTCCCTCGAGATCATCGCCCGCACGCTCTTTGATACCGAGGTTACGGAGAAGATCCGAGGCATCAACGACGACACCAACACCATCATGGGGCTTTATAACTTCCTGGTCGCGTTCCCCCGGCTGGAGAGCTTTCTTCATCTGCCGATCCCGGGTGTGGTGCAGTTTCGCCGCTCGTTGGCGCGGCTGGACGCGGTTGTAGACGATATGATCCATACCCGCCGCGCGGAGATGGCGGACGGCCAAGGACAAAGTCGTGGCGATCTGCTGAGCCTGCTCGTAGCCAGCCGCTATGAGGCCGAGCCCGGCGATCTCGAAGGCGCACCGGCCCTTGGGATGCCCGCACCTGGTCTTGGAATGACGGACCGGCAGATCCGCGATGAGGTCTTGACCATCTTCCTCGCCGGCTATGAGACAGTGGCGAACGCTCTGACCTGGACCTGGTATCTGCTAAGCCAAAATCCAGAGGTTGAGGCGCGCATGCATCGCGAGCTGGATACGGTTCTCGGCACCGGACCCGATCGCAGGCTGCCGAACCTCGAGAGCTATGGTGCGCTGCGCTACACCGAGCAGGTCTTTGCCGAGGCCATGCGGCTCTATCCGCCGGCCTGGGCGATGGGCCGCAAATCAACCGAAGTCGTCACCCTCGGCGAGTACTCCATTCCACCCGGCGCACACTTCTTCTTCAGCCAGTACGTCATGCATCGCAGCCCGGAGTACTTCCCGGACCCGTTGCGCTTCGATCCCGACCGCTTCTCCCCGGAGAGGAAGGCCGAGCGCAACAAGTTTACGTACTTCCCCTTCGGCGGCGGCAGCCGGCAGTGCATCGGCGAGAGCTTCGCCTGGATGGAAGGCGTTCTGGTGCTGGCTACCGTCGGCCAGCGCTGGCGTCTGCGCTTTGCCGGAGACGAGCCTCCCGTGCCGCAGGCGCGGATAACGCTGCGGCCTCGCGGCGCGGTGCGGATGCGCCTTGAAGCGCGCAAGGCATAAGAAGCACGAGTTGACCCACAGTGCTGCCTTCTTGGTGTCATCCCGAAGGGATCTGCTTTGCCTTTCCTATCTTCCCTGCTGCCTGCCAGCAGGTGACTTGCTTTAAGCTGGACTCATGCCTCTGCCGGCCAACTTCGACGAGTTCCTGGGAAACGCTGGCGCCGTGGAATCTTTGCGGATGGCGGTGGCGGCGGGCCGCCTGCCGCACTCGCTCATCCTTGCCGGCGCCGCCGGAGCGGGCAAATACACCCTCGCCCTCATGCTCGCAATGGCCGTGCAGTGCGAACGGCAGCCACGCAATCTGTGGTCGAACGGTCAGTCTCTGGCGGCGTTCTGCGGGCACTGCCGAAACTGCACGCGAATCATGCAGGCGGCAGACCTTGAAGAAGCCGTCGCAGCCGCCGTGGCGGCACGCGAGGATCTGCGCGAGACCGACAAAAAGGAGACGCGGGTTCTGGTGCAGCCACATCCGGATGTGCTCATCCTGCCGCCTGATCCGCCGCAACTTCTCATCAAGCTGGGGCAGGTGCGAACGCTCATTCAGCGATCGCACTATCTGCCCTCCGAGGCTCCGAAGAAGATCTTTATCCTGACCTCTTCAAACCTGATGAAAGAGGCGGCCAACTCCCTATTGAAAGTGCTGGAAGAGCCGCCGCCGTCCGTGCACATCTTTCTACTGGCAGAGAACCCGAGCGAGCTTCTGCCGACCATTCGCAGCCGCTGCGCGCTGGTGCGGCTTGGAGCGTTGCCGGTCGGTGAGATGGAGATGCTGGTCAGCGCGCGACGCCCGGAGCTGTCGCCCCGCGAACGGGAGCTGGTCGCCCGGCTCTCGCAGGGTGCAGCCGGACAGGCGCTCTCCTTCGATCTGCCCGCCTACACCGCGGCCCGGGCGGATGCCCTCCTTCTGCTACGCAACGCCGCGCAGGAGCCGGATCACACCGCGCTCTTCAAGATGACGGAGACCTATCGTGCGGGAGCGGAGGGCCAGCAGAAGACCTCAGGGCTGCTGCGCGCGCTGTCTCTCCTGCTTGAAGACCTGCTTCTGCTCGGCGCGGGAACACCCGAGCTCGTGCGCAACATCGATCTGCGGCCAGAGCTGGAGCGGCTCTCGGCGGTGCTTTCCTTCCCTTGGATCGAGGCCGCCGTGCGCGGCATGGATCAGGTCTACACAGGCATGCGCCGCAACCTGCTACGCTCGCTCGCGCTCGACGCCTTCGCGGGTCAGCTGACGGCAGCGGCGCGAACGATCTAAGAGCCTGCCTAATAACCCAAGAATGCCGTCATCTCGACCGGAGCCATACAGTTTTACCGTACGGCGCAGCGGAGAGACCCCTGTATTTCGTCTTTGTTCGCCCGCCCAGCATGCTGTCTTAAACAAGCCCTACACCGATCGTGCCGCCTTCATCAACCGATCGCGTAAGGCAGACGCAAGCCCACTCGTCTCGGCAGGCAGCGGGCACACAATCGTCGCGCACTGCCTCGCTTCGAGCTCTCGCAGCCCAGCAAACAGCCGACGCGCAAGAACCGCCGGCTCATGCCAGGGCCCCCACGCAAACCGCACGGCCTTACTATCTGCCTCCCAACCATCCGGCAGCATGACACCGGTAGAGCCTGCGCGCAACGCCCCGGAACACGCCTCCAGGAGTTCAGCTTCGTCCGCGACAAGCACCAGCCGGGCATTCGGGGCATAGTGCCGCAGATCGAGACCGGGCGAAGGTAAACTGCCGGGCGAGTCACTCGTCGCGGACCCAGCCGCTGCGTGGAGCTCTACGGGCATGCCTAGAGCGGCGATCTCCTCGATCGCAATCGCGCCGGGACGATAAAGCCGCATCGGCTCCTCGCACACATCAAGCACCGTGGACTCCACACCGACCGACGTAGCGCCGCCATCGAGCACGGCGTCGATGCGGCCGTCAAGATCATCCAGAACGTGCCTGGCTGTCGTCGGACTCGTATGACCGAAGCGGTTCGCGCTGGGCGCCGCAATCGGTACGCCCGCCTGCGCAATGAGCGCGAGCGCCACCGAATGCGCCGGCATACGAACCCCCACCCGCGCACGCCCCGCGGTCACGGCATCCGGGACCTTGGCCGAGCGCGGCAGCAGGAGCGTGAGCGGGCCCGGCCAGAACGCCTTCATCAGCGACTCGGCTTTCTTGAGAACAGAGGGAGACAGATCGGCAAGCAGGCCGACCATCGCTCGATCGCTGATGTGAACGATCAGCGGGTCCCACGACGGCCGCTGCTTTGCCGCAAAGATTGCGGCCACAGCCTCGGGATCGAGAGCATTGGCGCCCAGGCCGTAGACAGTCTCGGTCGCAAAGGCCACGGTCCCGCCACCGCGAAGCAGATCCGCCGCGCGAGCCAGGTCGCTGCGGTCGTCGGCCCGCAGCCGCAACGTGAGTCTTCGCTCCTCATTCATGCGCAGAAATCCTCAGCCTCTATAGTAGGAGGCGCATATACTCGCGGCTAAAGCATTTTTCCTGAAGGTGTATCAGGAGACCCGCTCATGCAAAGCGCTGAGATTGAACTCAAGTTTCCGGTTGCCGTTCCTTCCGAGCTCGAAGCGATGCTGCCGGAGCTAGGCTTTCATCTGGAGACCCCGCGAACCTTCGAGCACAACACGCTTTATGACACCCCGGAGCGCGATCTGCGCGCGCGGCATCAGATGCTGCGCATCCGCCAGTACGGGTCTGTCTGCACACTGACCCACAAGCGGCAGCCCGAAGGGGCCGATGACCGTATCTACAAGACGCGCATCGAAACAGAGACGACCCTAACCGATGGCGACGCGCTGACGGAGATCTTCAGCCAGCTCGGCTATAGCCCGGCCTTTGTCTACGAGAAGTTCCGCACCGAGTGGAGCTACCCTCTGGACTCGGTCGGAAAGAATCAGGCGCATCTGGTCGTCGATGAGACGCCGATCGGCAACTGGGCGGAGCTCGAAGGACCTACAGAG
>CAXTJC010000162.1:0-6810 GCA_964244225.1 uncultured Acidobacteriaceae bacterium | reverse complement strand
CTAAGCGCCACTGACGAGACAAAGACGAACGTGGAAAAGCATGAATGCTCTCTGTTGTCGGTAGTTTCGGACGTGGGTTCGACTCCCACCGCCTCCACCATCTTTTCTTCTGATTTAACTACAAAGCGCCTTCAACACGTCTATCCTGCCGCGGTTATAGGGCAGTTTGGCGAGATAGATCACCCACCAGAGCGGCCACGCGATAAATCCCTTGATCTTGATGCCGAGGATCTCGGCGACTGCCTTTCGATGAGAGAGTAGAGCGAGCTGGCCGAGCATGGTGAAGCGGAAGGGGCGAGGTGCGTCTCCACGGAGGACAGCGCTGATGTTCTGGGCCAGATGGACGCCTTCGCGGGTGGCATTCTGCGCTGTGGCGGCATAGGTTTTGCCGTCCTGCTGCGGAATCTCGGCGCAGTCGCCGATCGCCCAGACATTGTCAAAGCCCTGCGCCCTGAAGCACGCGTCCACTATAACGCCGTGATGATTGCCGAGGGACAGCGCAGTCGTTTTGAGGAGCGGGCTGGGTTCGATGCCGGTATCCCAGATGAGCAGGCCGGCTTTAATCTGCTCTCCATTGGAAAGCGTGATGGATTCCGCAGTAACGCTCTGGACACCGGTGTTCAGCTTGACGTGGACTCCGGTTCGCTCGAGAAGATCCTGGCTGTATTGAGCGAGAGACTCTGGGGTCTCGCGCATGAGTCGGCCGGTGGGCTCGATGAGCGTAGCGGTGACTTCATCGTGTGAGAGACCTGCGGATGCTGCCTTTCGACCGAGATACTCGCCGACGGCAGCGATGGTTTCAACGCCGGTATAGCCACCGCCCGCGACGACGACGGTGAGCAATTCGCGACGGCGGATGGGGTCAGTGCAGACGGCTGCCTGGGTGATCAGATCGTCGATTCTGGCCAGGATCTGCGTGGCGTCGTTGAGGGTCTTAAGCGGGAGGCTATGCTCCTGGGCACCGGTGATGCCGTGGTACGAGGTGGTGGAACCGAGGGCGAAGACGAGGTGGGTGGCGTGGAGGACTTCGCCGTTCGCGAGGGTTACAGATTTTTGTGAAACGTCGATCGCGGTGATCTCTGCTTTTACAGAGTTGACGCGGCGGGGCAGGTCCTTGATCGGAACAGCGATGCTGTGCGGAAGCAGATTTCCGCCTGCAACCTCGGTCAGCATGGGGGTGTAGAGCATGTGGTCTACGCGATCGATAAGCGTGATGCGATGGCCGGAGCGGAGGCGCGGCGCCAGGGCGCGCGCGGCGTACCAGCCGGCGAAACCGCCGCCAAGAATAATGATGTGATCGGCCATGTGACGAAGGTACACGCTTGCGGACGGATGAGACTGCACTCGCGTAGTCTGCTTGCGCAGTATAAGAAAGACCGGCACGGATTGGAGTTGGAGCGAGCAGCTTGCCCTTGGCGGTTTAGAGATTTCAGTGTGGTTGATTGATCTTCGAGGCAATAGTTTGTGTTGGCTGATGCGAAGCGGTGATGTTGGTGTAGAGGAACTGGACGCCGATGATGAGCAGCCATATCCAAAGGGCGAAGCGTAGCGGGCGTTTGGGGATGTACTTTCCTGCGACAGAGCCGAGCAGGACGCCGCCGAGGCCACCGAGGATGAGGTTGCGCAGGAGGTCCGCGTGGGCGGGGTGCTGCGACCAGTGGGCGCCGCTGCCGGCGAGCGAAAGGACGAAGCCGAAGAGGATGTCCGTGCCGACAACCTGCGCGGGAGAGAGGGCGCTGAGCGAGAGGAGAGCGGCGGTGCCGAGGGCGCCAGCGCCGGCCGAGGAGAAGCCGACTTCTGCGCCGACGGGCAGCATGAGAAGCGGAAGGAGATAGCGGCGGTTTGGCTTGTCTGCATGCTCGCGGACGGCGCGAAAGGAGAAGGCAATCTGCCAGATTGCGGTGAAGACGAGAACGCCGCCGAGCAGGCCGTTCATGATCTGCTTGAGGCCCGCGGCGTCGAGATGGCGGAGGAAGATGGCGCCGATAAGGACGCCGGGCAGGCCGCCGAGGAGCATCATGCCGAGGACGCGCCAAGAGACCTGTTTGCGCCAGATCTGGGTGGGGACGAGGGCGAGCTTGACGGCAGCGGAGAAGAGCAGGCCGGTGGTGACGGCGACGGGTGTGGGAACGTGGAGAAAGAGGATCAGCAGCGGCGTGGTGATGGTGCCGGCACCGACTCCGGTGAGGGCGATGAAGGTCGCGATGATGAAGCCGATGAGGACCTGCATGTGTCTCGATTCAGGGGAGCGGTGACTAGTTTGAGTGACACGAGCTTAGGACGATGGTCATATGGCTTTCTCGCAGACCGAAAGAAATACAGGGGTCTCTCCACTCCGCTACGCTTCGGTCGAGATGACGGCTTCTATTTCGCTCGATAATTTTCTCAATTGCTCAAAGAGAGTTCGTTGGTGCTTTCAGATCAGAGGATGTTCTTCAACTTGAAGACGCGGCCTGGATGTGGATGCCGCACTCGACTTTCTTGCCGGCCCAGCGGCCGGAGCGCGGGTCGTTGGGGTCGGTCGGGAGGGAGGTACAGGGCTCGCAGCCGATCGAGGTATAGCCCCGGTCGTAGAGCGGCAGGAGTGGGATGTTGAAGTAGGCGCAGAGCTGCCAGACGTCGCGGGTTGACCAGTCGGCGAAGGGACTGAGCTTGAGGACGGTGACGCCGCTGGGTAGGGTGAAGTCGGCGCGCTCTTCGAGGGCAGTGCGGCTGCGGGCCTGCTCACGGCGGAGGCCGGTGAGCCAGAGTTTGTAACCTGCGACGGCACAAAAGAGCGGATCGACCTTGCGCACAGCGCAACAGCGATCGGGGGCGAGCTGGTGGAGCAGACCGTGCTCGGCTTCCTGCTCGGCGACGGTGTGGGCGGGGAGGAGATTGGCGAGATTAAGGCGCCAATCGGCGATGATGCGGTCGCGATAGGCGTAGGTCTCGGCGAAGTGGTAGCCGGTGTCGAGGAAGAGGACGGGGATCTCAGGGCGCAGTTCGCGCGTGAGCCACAGAAGGAGGACGTCTTCGGCCTGAAAGGAGCAGGTGAGGCAGGCTTCGTCCGCGGCGAGCGGAGAGAGCTCGTTATGGAGGAGAATGCGAACGTGCGCCAACTTCGCATGGAGATCTTCTGAGAGTTCGAGCGAGCGATTTGTAACAAGGTCGGGTGTGATGGAATGGGTGCTCATTGCGGTGAGCCTTTCTGCTGCGCTTCATAGCGGCGGAAGAGAGCGAGGACTGTGCTTGCTGCTTCAGCGATGGAGAGCTCGGTCAGAGTGCCGGTTATCGAGAGATCACGGATGCTGACGTGGAAGCCAGGGCCGGTGGAAGGCTTGGTTGTGAGGATGACCGCACCCTGTGCGGCGAGGGCCGGGGCTGTAGAGGAATCGGCGCGGAGCACGAAGATGCCACCATCGAAGAGGGCTCGCTCGACGGCATCAATAAGTGGCTCGGAGGCGCTGAGCACGATGGTGGCGCCTGAGTGTCCCCAGCGAAGAGCGCGCTCGGCGGAGGTGACGGGTTGGCCAAGTCGTGGCGTGGCGTGGCTAATGGTATCGGCGAAGCTGCGGATCATGCCGGCGGCGGCGGTGGCGTTGGTCTCGGGATCGATGAGGATGAAGGCGCCGGTGATGCGATTGGTTGCGTAGGTATCGGCAGCGAGTGGGAGGACGGTTTCGATATCGACGAGGGCAATGCTATTGAGGGAGAGCGAGGCGGACGAGGCCGGGATATTCGCGAGGTCGATGCCGAGGGCGTGCCGAATGCTGCCAACGCGAGCCTGCACGGTGCGAGTAGTGTGCTTCAAAAGATAGCGGCGGCCGGGTTCAAGCGGATGCTCGTCCATCCAGACGAGCGAGGCTGAGAAGTTATTTGTAACCGTCGCAGTTTGCGGGGCGGAGGTGAGCAGATCGCCGCGGCTGATGTCGATCTCATCTTCGAGGGTGACGGTGATGGAGACGGGTGCGGCGGCTTCCGCAAGGTCTCCATCGAAGGTGACGAGGCTGGCGACGCGGGAGGTGCGGCCGGAGGGAAATACGAGCAGGGGATCGCCGACGCGGACGGTGCCGGAGGCGATCTGGCCGGCAAAGCCACGGAAGTTCTGGCTGGGTCGGACGACGCGCTGGACGGGTAGACGGAAGGGTTGGTGCTGCTCAGCGAGCGAGACGGGGATGGTCTCGAGGAGATCGAGCAAGGTGGGGCCGGTGTACCACAGGGTGTTGGTGGAGGCGCGGACGACGTTGTCGCCGGCGAGGGCGCTGACGGGAACGAAGAAGAGTTGCGTGTCGCGAGTACCGACCCCATCGCCAAAGTCGATGCTGGTGAAGAACTGTTTGAAGTCGGTGACGATGCTGTTGAAGATGGCCTGGTCGAAGGCGACGAGGTCCATTTTGTTGACGGCGACGATGACGTGGCGGACGCCGAGCAGGGCGGTGATCCAGGCGTGGCGGCGCGACTGCGGGAGGACTCCTTTGCGGGCATCGACGAGGACGATAGCGACGTCGGCGGTAGAGGCGCCGGTGGCCATGTTGCGGGTGTACTGCTCATGGCCGGGAGTGTCGGCGATGATGAACTTGCGGCGCGCGGTGGAGAAGTAGCGATAGGCGACGTCGATGGTGATTCCCTGCTCGCGCTCGGCGCGGAGGCCGTCGGTGAGGAGGGCGAGATCGAGGACGCCGGCGCCGGCGCTTCCCTTGCCTGCGATGGAGCGGACCTGATCATCGTAGACGCTGCGGGTGTCGTAGAGCAGGCGGCCGATGAGGGTAGATTTGCCGTCGTCGACGGAGCCCGCGGTGGAGAAGCGGAGGAGGTCTTTGCTGCGTTCGGCAGCGAGGAAGGCCTCGATGTTGAAGTTCGGGTCGGCGAGGTCGGCGGCTTGATCGGGTGAGACGGAGAGTGGTTCGGGCTCTGGGGTGTGGGCGAAGAGCGGGTTAAAGGCGGGGATGGTGGCGTCCCAGGTCTCGGGCTCGCCGGCGGGTGCGCCGTTAGCAGCGATGTCTTTGGTGTCGCTAGGGGAGTTCGCAATTTGTAACTGAATGAGATCGCTCGTAGCCATGTTAAAAATAGCCCTCGCGTTTCTTAAGCTCCATGGAGCCTTCCTGGTCGTGGTCGATGGCGCGGTTAGCGCGTTCGGAGGTACGGAAGGAGAGGAGCTCGGCGATGATCTTGGGAAGGGTGTCAGCGTCGGAACGGATGGCGCCGGTGCAGGGGCTGCAGCCGAGGGAGCGCAGGCGAGACTTCACCATGGTGGCCTGTTCCGGTTTGCCGTCACGGCCAGGCCGGGCGACGAAGGCCTGCTCGATGGGAAGGAGAGCGTCGCCGCGGAGGTACATGGGGCGCTCGCGAGCGAAGTAGAGGTCGACGACGGGGATGTTTTCTTCGTGGATGTACTGCCAGACATCCATCTCGGTCCAGTTGGAGAGCGGGAAGACGCGGATGCTCTCGCCGGGGTGAAGGCGGGCGTTGTAAAGGTTCCAGAGCTCGGGGCGTTGGTTCTTGGGGTCCCACTGACCGGCTTTGTCGCGGAAGGAGTAGATGCGTTCCTTGGCGCGGGCCTTTTCTTCGTCACGGCGCGCGCCGCCGAAGGCTGCGTTGAAGCCATGGTGCGCCAGGGCGTCGAGTAGAGCTGTGGTCTTCAGCAGGCCGCAGCAGCGCTTGGTGTCAAGGGCGATGGGGTTGGTGCCGGCGGCGATGGCTGGCTCGTTGCGCCAGACGAGGAGTTCGGCTCCGATTGAGCGCGCCATCTCGTCGCGGAAGGCGATCATCTCCTTAAACTTGAAGCCGGTGTCGATGTGCAGAAGCGGGAACGGAATTGGGCCGGGGAAGAAGGCCTTCTGCGCGAGACGCAGCATGACGGAGGAGTCTTTGCCGATCGAGTAAAGCATGACGGGGCGCTCGAATTCGGCGGCGACCTCACGAAGGATGTGAAGGCTCTCGGCTTCGAGGCGGCGCAGGTGGCTGAGGCGCTCTGGCAAGGCTGGTGGCGCGGATCGCGTGGCAGGGTGATCAAGAAGGGCAGATGCCAAGGGCTTGCCTCAAAGGGAATTGGAAGTGTGGGAAAGATTTGGGATGACCACGACGCACGCTTCGGGATAGATAGCGAGGTCCTGGATGTCAAGGGATACGGAGAGGCTTCAGCGCAGGCGAGGACACCGCTCTCCGGAGAGAGGGCTACAACAACGTATCTGGCGAATGGTCAGCATCTGTGATGTCAGAGTAGCAAAGCGAGGTTTGAGATTCAAATTCTCGAAGCTCGGGTGAACTCTTACCGGAGCAGCTGGCAGATAATTCTGCTTGTTACACTTCACCTCGTGACGTCTATCTTTCCTTCTGCCCTGCTTGTGCTCGCGTCGGCTACTGCTTTGGCGGCAGTGGGCGATGTGGCGCCGCCACCTGTCGAGACGATCTTTGTACATGGCGTGATTCTGACTGGAGCGCATCTGCGTAACGCGGACACAAGCACGACGACGGCGCGGGTGAGTGCGTTGGCGGTGAGTCATGGACGGATCGTCGCCGTTGGAGCGGATACCGATGTGCTCATGCTGAAGGGTGCGGCGACCAAGGTGGTGGACCTAGGCGGTGCGTTTGCTATGCCGGGGTTCAACGACGCGCATACGCATATCGCCGAGGCCGGACGGCAGAGGCTCTCGGTGGATCTGATCGGGGTGCGATCGCTCGCTGAGATGCAGACCCGGATTCGGGAGTATGTTCGTCACGCGGAGCCCGGCGCGTGGATTCAGGGCGGCGGATGGGACCAGACGCTATGGGCGGAGAAGGGTCTACCGACGCGGCAGGATCTGGACCTGGTGACGGCAGGCCATCCGG
>CAXTJC010000161.1:0-6817 GCA_964244225.1 uncultured Acidobacteriaceae bacterium | reverse complement strand
TTGCGATCTCGACGGCCGGCAACTCGCCCGCGCTGGCGCAGCGGCTGCGCAAGGAGATCAACGCGCTGCTGCCGCTCGATACCGGAGACTGGCTGATGGAGCTAGGAAATCTTCGCCGCGAGGTGCTGCAGCTTGAACCGCTGAACGAGGCGCGCAAGGAGCTGCTGCACACCTTGGCCAGTCGCGATGTGTGCGCGTATGACGCGTGCCCCTCGCGTACGATCGCGCGGAATCATGCCCGTATAAATCCTAGAAGTGTGCCCGAACCCAAGCCAACTCTGGAACCGGAACCTTGAAGCAGCCGGCACAGCCCGGTCATGTGTACCTGGTCGGCGCGGGTCCCGGCGATGCTTCCCTGCTGACGATGCGGGCGTATCAGCTTCTGAGCACGGCGACGCATATCTTTCCCGATGGCTTGATCTCCGCCGAGGTGCTCGCGCTGGCAAACCCGGCAGCCGTGGTAACGCCGGTCGGCAAGCGCTGCGGCAGAGCGCGCGTTACGCAGGCTGAGATCAACTCACTTATCATTTCGGCTGCGCGCGCGGGGCGATCTGTTGTGCGGTTGAAGTCAGGCGATCCGCTGGTCTTCGGTCGCGCCGGCGAGGAGATTGATGCGCTCCGGCAAGCGGAGATTCCGCTGGAAATTGTTCCAGGAATCACCGCTGCATTTGCCGCTGCTGCTGTATTGCAACGGCCGCTTACGGACCGAACCAGCGCTTCCAAGCTCATCCTAGCAACGGCGCATTACGCCGCGAACAAGGTTGAACTCGACCCGGACCCGCAGCCGGTCTGGCAGGGCCCGCTCCCGGCAGATGCGACGCTGGTCCTCTACATGCCTGGACCGGACCTGGAGGGGCTGGCGCGAGAGCTGATTGCATCGGGGATCGAGAGGACGACGCCTGTGATAGTGATCTCTCGGATCTCCGCAGCTGATCAGCTCACGCATCAGACGGAGATTGGATCGCTGCTTACTAAGGATTGCGGCCCAGCGCCGGTGCTGCTGCTTCTCGGCCGTTCGCTTGCGCCTTCGGAGCTGTAGGCAGCAGCCGCAGATAGACACCGTTGGTCCATCCAAAGCCCAAGCCGTTTGCCTTATAGCCAGCGGCGAGACGAACCTCCGCAGAGCCCGTGGCCACATCGTACTTCTCGCGGATCGTGCCGTCCTTGGCGTAGTTGCTTTCGATTACCGCGCGAAACTTATCCGCGAGCCGGGTCGCATCTGCGGCAAAGCCAGCGGCGCTGAGACCCTCTTCGGCAAACCAAACCACCGGAGCCCACTCGAAGGGCCGGTCCCACTGCATGCCGGTCTGCTCGCCGCTCATAGTCAGACCATACTTCATCTCCAGCTCCGGCAGGTGTTTCTCTATACGTGCCTCCTGCTCCTGCGTGGCGAGCCCTGCCCACATCGGATAGAAGACGGTCGCATAGAGATACGCCGACTGCTGTTGGCTCACGAAGTTGTAGTCGACGAAGGCGCCCTTTGTGGCAGACCAGAGATACCGGTTCATCGCGGCCTGCCGTGCTCTCGCTCGTGCACGCCATACAAGCTCTTCGCGTGGCCGCTGCAGCTCCTTGGCGAAGTCCGCCATATCGATCTCATAGCGGTAGAGCAGGCTGTTCAAACAGACAGGCGCGAACTGATGCGTCGACCCGCTGAAGGCACCGAAGCGAAAGCTGGTGTCGAAGCCGGACTCGCGCATGGCGCGGTCGCCGCGATAGAACTCGCGGGTCAGGCGCATGCCATCAACTTCGGCATGGCGGCAGACGGCCGTCAGTGCCTGATCGCAGCTGGCCGCATCGCCCTTGGCCGCGGCGACGAGGTACTGCGCTCCCGCCTCGTGATGCGCCAGCATCCATCGGATCGCGTCCGGGTAGTAGCTTGAATCGTCAGCCATCTCGAGCACCGGGCCTTCGCCGACATCGAAGTAGCGCGCGAGTCCGGTGGCTCCGGCGCGATGCATGGGAGAGGTCCAGAGCGCGTAGTCGCGCTGCGCTGCGGCATAGGCTTGCCCGAGCCAGACGCGCGAAGCCGCGGGGTTGGCCTCGCCACCCTGGTTATGGACCTCGCGAATCATCTCGGCAAGCAGAGGCGGCTGCGAGCGCGTAAGAAAGTAGGTTCGATTCGCGTTGAGAAGAGCGCCATAGTGCTCAATCTCATAGATGAAGTTCTCGACCATGCCGCGTGCAAGTGCGGCGTGGTCGGCTCGCGCATCGAGCGTGAGGCCGAGCAGGATGAAGTAGCTGTCCCAGCCGTACATCTCGTTGAAGCGGCCGCCCGGCACAACGTAGCGGTTTGGCAGATAGAGCAGACCAGGCCGCGGAAGCTCCTCTGGCATCACTTGGCCAAGGTGGTTGATCACGCGCGGCAGGTGCTCGACGTCGATGCCGCAGCTGGCATGAAGAGCCGCAACTACAGCCGGAGTGGGCACATCGGCAGGCAGATAGAGCACGGGAGCCGTCGTCACCTTGACATCTTTGAGCGATGAACACTCCTGCATGGATCGCGATAGTACGTTCCAGGCGCTATCGATGTAACCGCGGATCGGCTGCGTTGGCGGCGTGCCGACCTGCGCCCGCGAAGTGCCGGTGAGTGCCAGCAACAGGAGCAGTGACGAACTCAACCATCGTCGTAAATTGTTGGTGCACATGCGAGTTCCCGTGAACCTTTCAAAGACGATCCTCCCACATCTTCCTCTGCCCTGGCCACCGTCGCGAACCTCTTGAGACTTGCTGAATCCTGCACGCGCTGTCTACACTGAGGTGCAGAGCCAGGATCGGGCGGTTAGCTCAGTTGGTTAGAGCGCCTGCCTTACAAGCAGGATGTCGGGGGTTCGAGTCCCTCACTGCCCACCACTCCCCTTCCGAGCCGTCAGAGGCTATTGAAGCGTGACTTCGCGCCTTATCGTCAACGCAGATGACTTTGGACTCACGCGCGGCGTCAATCGTGCGATCGCCGAGCTCTATCGAGCTGGCGCGCTCTCCTCCGCAACACTGATGGCGAACGGCGATGCTTTCGCAGATGCGGTCACGCTCGCGCGAGAGCTTCCGGGTCTCGGTGTAGGCTGCCACATCGTTCTCACCGACGGCCAACCACTTTCCCCGCCAGAGCAAATCCGAACTCTCCTCGGACCGGACCGCCGGTCGTTGCGACCTTCTTTCTCAGCCTTTACCCAATCGGTTCTTCTGGGCCAACTAGATGAAGCTGACATCGAGCATGAGGCAAGTGCTCAGGTAACGCGCCTGCTCGAGAGCGGCCTGCGACCGACTCATCTGGACAGCCACAAGCACACGCATATGTTTCCCGTCGTTTTGCGGGCGTTGCTGCGCGTCGCTGAGCGATTTCGCATCCCCGCGATTCGCAATCCGTTTGAGCAGAGATGGAGTCTGCACCTGGGGCGGGGACGCGTTCTGCGACGGTTACAAATTCGGCTGCTTGGTTTTATGGAACCAGGCTTTCACACGCAGCTACGACGACATGGCGGGCGCATTCAAACGACGCGCGGCGCAATCGGCGTCTCGGCGACCGGAGATCTGGATGCGGCCACGCTCGCGTTTCTGCTGGCAAAGCTGCCGTCCGGCACATGGGAGCTCGTCTGTCATCCTGGCTTCTGCGATGACGATCTTCGACGAACGACGACGCGGCTGCGCCGTGAGCGGGAGGTCGAGCGCGAGGCACTGCTGACACTCGTCCCACGTGCTGTTGATGAAGGCGCTGTCGGGCTTATCTCCTTCGCGGCGCTCGGAGATGCTTCTATCTCCACACAGCCGACAAGGAGAGCGGACGCGACGTAGACTCAAAGCGGAGACGCTCAGTCATGAAGATCGGCATTACCTGCTATCCCACATATGGCGGCTCGGGCGTTGTTGCCACGGAGTTGGGGATTGAACTCGCGGCGCGCGGGCACGACGTGCACTTCATCACCTACTCGCAGCCGTTTCGGCTGACTGGGCGAGAGGCCCGCATCCACTTTCATGAGGTGGCGGCGTCGAACTATCCTCTCTTCGAGCATCCGCCGTACGACCTTGCGCTGGCTACGCGCATGGCGGAGGTCGCTGATTTTTACGAGCTTGATCTGTTGCACGTGCACTACGCGATTCCGCACTCGGTCTCCGCCGTGCTGGCGCGGCAGATGCTCCAGACGCAGCCGCTCTCCGCACGCAGCCGATATCTGCCGATCATCACGACGCTACACGGCACCGACATCACCCTGGTTGGACTGGATCCTTCCTATCTGCCGATTACCCGTTTCGGCATTGAGCAGTCCGATGGCGTCACGGCGATTTCAGCACACCTGCGAGAGCGGACGGAGACAGCCTTTTCGATAAGCAATCCGATTGAGGTCATTCGCAACTTTGTGAACTGCGATGTGTATGTCCGGGATCCGGAGAAGGTTGCAGCTCTTCGGCCTCTATACGCGGCGGCAGAAGAACGTCTTCTGGTGCACCTCTCGAACTTCCGTCCTGTAAAGCGCGTGCAGGATGCGGTCGAGGTCTTCGCCCGTGTTGCACGCGAGATACCGGCACGACTGATGCTGATCGGCGATGGCCCGGACCGCTCGCTGGCGGAGCATCTGGCGCGGCAGCATAGAGTGCAGGATCGCATACACTTTCTCGGCAAGCAGGACAACGTAAGTGAACTGCTGCCACTCGCGGACCTGATGGTGATGCCGAGCGAGATGGAGTCCTTTGGCCTGGCAGCACTTGAAGCCATGGCGTGCAGTGTGCCAACCATCGGCACACGGGTTGGAGGCGTGCCCGAACTCATTGAGGATGGTGTCAATGGCTGCCTCTTCGCGGTCGGCGACGTAGACGGCATGACACAGGCGGCTCTTGCTCTGCTGCGCGACACAGAACGACTGCGATCGATGGCTACAAACGGAAGACGTACAGCGCAAGATCATTTCTGCGCATCGCGCGTCATTCCGTTATACGAGCGATATTACGAAGAGGTTCTTCGACGAGAGCCACGCAGGATTGGATGAGAGCTAGGTGCGCGTCTTGAATTAAGAGCCCATCATGAGATTAAGAGCGAGTCATGGCGCGAACTGCCTCCGCAACGCGCTGCCCCGCATCCTGCATTCCTGCGAGAGCTGCCCTCGCCCACTCCTCGGCTCCGTGGTCGAGGACAGGCATGGAGAGCATAACCTGGGTCCCGCGCCCCGGACGGCCGTTCATCTCAATGGTTGCAAGCCCGCCATATAGAACCTGCATCCGCTCTCGTACATTCCGCATGCCGACGCCGAGACCAGGCCTTCGTAGTGTATCGGCCGAGACCTCCGCCGCCTCACGCTCAGGGGGCACACCGAGACCGTCGTCCTCCACCTCAAGAACGAGCCGGCTGCCGGTGATGCGGCTGCGGATCGTAACTGTTCCGCCGTTAATGCGAGGCTCCAGACCGTGCTTGATGCTGTTCTCGATCAGCGGCTGCAGGAGCATACTGGGTACAACGACATCGAGCGTATCCTCGGCGATTTCTTTTACAACGCGCAGCTTTTCGCCGAACCGCACGACTTCTATGGCAAGGTAGTCGTCGATGAATCCCAGTTCTTCGCGAAGCGGAACGAAGGCTTCACGATCTTTCAGCAAGACGCGTAGGATATTCGCCAGCTTGCCGATCATCTCGCGTGCCAGGTCTGGCTTGAGCCGGATCAGTGATGTGATCGAGTTTAACGTGTTGAAGAGAAAATGCGGATTGATCTGACGCTGCAGGGCATCCAGCCGGGCCTCAAGCAGGAGTCTGCCTTGCTCTTCAAGCTGCCGCTCGACCCGGATCGCGTTCCAGATTTTGAGCGGAATTCCGACGATGACGGGAGCGGAGGCACAGATCGCCAACTCTACAAGCCAGGAGCTTGAATGAAGTTCAAAGAGCCGGCGTGGATTGAGTGATGAAACAAAACTGATGACGAACTGCAGGGCTGTAATGAGAAGAAGAAGTAATATCTGCCGATCGAGCTGTGGACGTCTTAGGTTGCGTGTGACCCAGCGGTAGACACTCAGGTCGATCATGGGAGAGAAGGACCACACGTCCTCAAGATCGGTGAAGTGACGAAAGCCGCCGGCGACACCCGCGACCAGCAGATTGATGGGAAGTGACCAGAACTCATGGTGCAGCATGGCGGGAACGGCGAGCGCGGCGCCGCCGGCCATAGCCGCCAGCGGACCCAGCAGCACACCCAGCAGAATCGTGGTTTCAAAGGAGAGATCGGCCGCTAGGAAGTTGGGAACCGAGACTCGTATCCAGACGCCGAGCACGAGTGGAAGGCAGATCAAGGCGACAAGCCCAAGCGTCTGGCGCGGAGTTCGGACCGGCGTCAACAGAAGATTCTTGAAGGTCATGGACCGGGCCAATGAGCTCGAAAAGGCTGCGGCCACGCCCAGCTCTACCAGGAGTGTAATGAGGATGAGCTTGGGGTCAGGCTGCCGCACATCTCCACTGTACGCCGCGCGCGAATCGTAGCAGGCGTATGCGAATCATATAATCCAGCTATGTCCCAAATGACGATTCAGAAGCTTGCCGATGCCGACTTTCCCACGCGATGGGGGCACTTTCGCATCCTCGGCTTTGAAGGGACGACGCAGAACCCTGAGCCCTGCAACGAGGCCACACCCGCTCCGCTGATAAGGGTAGAAGGCGCTGTGGCGCTGGTGATGGGTGATCTGCTTGAAGCTCCGCCGATCGTTCGAATACATTCACAGTGCCTGACCGGCGACGTCTTTCATTCGCTGCGGTGCGACTGCCGCCAGCAGCTTGAGCTGGCGCTGGCTACGATCGCGGAAGCCGGCCGGGGCATGGTTCTGTACGAACAGCAAGAGGGCC
>CAXTJC010000160.1:0-6821 GCA_964244225.1 uncultured Acidobacteriaceae bacterium | reverse complement strand
AGTGCAAGGGAGGCCATTTTCCTTGAGAGAAAATGGCATTGACGGGAGTGGCCTTCTCTACACCTTCAGCAGAAATGGCCATCGTCTGAAGGTATGACCAAGCGGACCTCAGCGGCTAAAGCCGCATTGCAAAAGGCACTTACGGCATGGCTGAAGCCATGCCCTTAACAAGGGCACATAATCAGAAGACTTTAGAGAGTCTGGCGATCGGCGGTGGCGAGGATGGTGTCTTTTGCGGCGCGGCTGAGCAGGACGCGAAGATCGGTGACGGTGCGGAGGGCGATGGCGGGTGTGGTGGCGGAGGCAGGGGCTGTTAGCGCGAGGATGTCGAGGCGATCGACGTTGCTGACGACGAGCGACGGGCGTGGGTCCGGGGCGGCTGAGGCGATCTCGATGTGGCTGAGATCGACGCGGCGGGCGTGGCGAAGGAAGAGGCCCTGCGAGGGTGTTGGGCCGAACATGTTGGGCTCGGGGTAGGCGGCTTCGCGTTCGGGGAGGTCTATGTCCGCGGAGGCGGAGGCGCCGCCGGCGTGGTGGAGGTAGATGTTGGCGAGGTGGAGGTCTTCCATGATGCCGCCGGGGATGCCGCTGAGGATGGAGGAGATGGGCGCGCCGGCGTTCGATGAGGTGAGATTGATGATGGAGATGCGGCGCAGCGTGCCGATGCGCGTTGCGTCTTTGGGGCCGCGCAGACGCGCGCCGAGTCGGAAGAAGAGCGGGGCGGAGACGATGTCGCGCATGGTGATGTTGGAGATGGCGATGTCTTCGATGAGGGCACCGTCGACGGATTCGAGCGCGAGGCCCTGGCAGCCCTCGAAGACGCAGTTGGAGATGGTGATGTTGCGGAAGCCGCCGTTGGACTCGGTGCCGCACTTGATGCGGCCGTTGCGCGACGCCTTCGGATCGGTGAACTTGCGGAAGCTGCCGTCGAGCACGCTACCAAGCTCGTAGGTGCCGGTGACGAAGCAGTTGGTGATGGTGAGGTTGTCAGTGGAGCGAGGGAAGCCGAGGGCGAAGGAGGACTTGGGGCAGATGCCGTCGTCCCAGGGCGAGTTGACGGTGCAGTTGGAGACGCGAGTGTTGCGGCAGCAGTCGAGGTCCATGCCGTCGCGATCGGTGTCGATGAGGAGATTGTCGATGGTGAGGTTGTCGACGCCGGTGAGGAGCAGGCCGAAGTGGCCGCCCTTCAAAATGCGGAGGTCGCGGAGGACGACGTTGCAGCAGTTCTTGAGGGCGATGGCCTTGTTGCCGACGCCGGGCTGCTCGGCCCGGAAGGGGTTGTGGAGTGGGTCATCGTGGCCGCGGCCGTTGCTGAGGCCGCGGCCGTCGATGAGGCCGGGACCAGTGATGGAGAGGTCGGCGAGGTTCTCGCCCCAGAGCAGCGAGTTATGCCAGTGGTTGTGGCCGAAGTCCTGGAAGGCCTCCCACGGCGCGTTTGACTCGGCGGCGTCGTAGGTGCCGCCGTTATAGCCGGTAGTCTCGCCGGGTTTGGGGGAGTCGGCGGCGAGGATGGTGGCGCCTTGCGAGAGGTAGAGGTGTACGCGGCTGCGGAGATGGATGGAGAAGCAGAGATAGGTGCCGGCGGGAAGGATGACGGTGCCGCCGCCGGCTGCGGCCGCTGCGTCAATGGCGGCGTTGATGGCGGGGGTGTCGAGAGACTTGCCGTCGCCGCGTGCGCCGAAGGTGCGGACGTCGAAGAACAGGGGCGAGGCGGTGCCGCGGGGAGGTGGGGCTGCAGCGAAGCTGGCGTTGGCGGCGCCGACGAGGCCGAAGGCGGAGCCGAGCTTGAGGAGGTCACGACGGCCGCGCAGCGAGAGATCGTCCATGGGGAAACATGCTAGCAGGCGGATGGCTAACTACGCCGATAGGGAGTTAGTACGCCGATAGTGAGGACGGCCGGAGCAAAGACCAATAGAGGGGTCTCTCTGCTTCGCCATGCGATGAAGCTGCATGGCTTCGGTCGAGATGACGGTCTCATGGGGGATGGGGAGAGATGACGGCCTCATGTGGAAATGATGAGAGATGACGGGTTCAAGGGGAAATGGGGAGACGTGGCGACTGCGTTGGGACTTGGTCTAGTTCAGAAGTCATTCCATACTGCTAGAGCAATTTTCCTGATGCTGTGCCGTTGTTTGACTGCTGTGGAGGCCATTTTCCTTGAGAGAAAATGGCACATGCGGGAGTGGCCTGCTGTACACCTTCAGGAAAATAGCTATAGGCCAAACTATTTCGCTAACTCAAACAAAGCAGATCCTCCGCTTCACGAAGGATGACAGATTATTAAGCGAGTTTTAGAGTCAGCACACTAGTTGCGTGGCAGCTGGGTTATGTCCCAGCCGCCGCCGAGGGCTCGGATGAGCTGGACGCTGGAGTCCATGCGGCGGCGGAGGATGTCGATCTCGTTGCGCTCGTTGTTGAGGGCGAGGGTTTGGGCGGTGATGACTTGGAGGTAGGTGTCGACGCCGCCGACGTAGCGGTTGTTGAAGATGCGCTGGGATTCCTGCGCGGCGAGGACGGCCTGGTGCTGCTGCTCGGCCTCGTCGGAGAGAATGCGGAGAGCGGCGAGGTTGTCTTCGACCTGCTGGTAGGCGGTGAGTGAGACCTCGCGATAGTTGGCGGTTGCGCCGTTGAAGTCCGCGAAGGCCTGGTCGGAGACGCCGCGACGCCGGCCGGCGTCGAAGATGGTCTGCGAGAGGGTGGGGCCGACGCCGTAGATGAAGCTGGCGCTGTTGAAGAGGGTGGAGGCGGCGATGCTCTCATAGCCAATGGAGCCGGCGAGGTTGAGGGTGGGGAAGTAGGCAGCGCGCGCGATGCCGATGCGCTGGTTGGCCTCAGCGGTGCGGCGTTCGGCGGCGGCGATGTCGGGGCGGCGCTCGAGCAGCTCGGAGGGAAGGCCGGGCGGGATGACGGGCGGTGTGGTGGCGAGCGGCGCGACGGGCAGGGAGAGCTCGGCGGGGGGCTTGCCGATGAGGACGGCGATGGCGTGCTCGAACTGCGCGCGTGCGACGTCGACATCGGAGGCGAGAACCCTGGCGGCCTGCAGCTGGGTTTGCGCCTGGGTGAGATCGGACTTGGGCGAGACGCCGCCGACGAAGCGGTTGCTGGTGACGCGGACGGCGTCCTGATACTGGGCAACGGTGTCGTAGAGCAGCTTGCGCTGGGCGTCGGCGGCGCGGAGCTCGAAGTAGTCGTTGGCGAGCTCGGCCTGAAGCGAGAGGCGCACGTTGGCGAGGTCGGCGGCGGTGGCCTGCGTCTCTTCGCGCGCGATGTTCACGGTGCGGCGGATGCGGCCGAAGAGGTCGATCTCCCAGTTGAGCTGGCCGGGCAGCTGGTAGTCGGCGGTGCCGCTGCCGGAGGGCACGTTGGGGTTGGCGTAGGGGCGATTGGCGGAGAGTCGTTCACCGCCGGCGAAGGGCCGCGCACCGATTGTAGGGTAGAGATCGGCGTGGTTGATGCGGATCTGTGCGCGCGCGATCTGCAGGTTGGCGTCGGCCTGGCGAAGAGTCTGGTTGGCGGTGGCGATCTGCGGCTCAAGCTGGTTGAGAGTGTCGTCGTGAAAGATCAGCCACCAGTCGCCCTTGCTGAACTCGTCGGCGGGCTGCGCGGTATGCCATGGCCCGTCTTCTTTGTAGACAGGTAGCGGCTCCTTGAAGGCCGGCGGCGCCTGCACGGTTGGCGGGACGTACTTGGGGCCGACCATGCAGCCGGCGAGCAGAAGGGCGGGTGCGGCGACCAGGATGCGGAGGCAGGAAAAGCGGGTCCTTCCACTGCCCCCTCGGTTCGCGCTGCTCTCTCGGGGTCCGGTCAGGATGACGAAACTTTGGGTGCGGATGGAGTTCACTGGGCACCCGCCTTTTCCTTCTCCGTGATGTGAACCTCCTGGCCTTCGGCGAGCGAATCGGAGGGGTCGAGGATGACCTGGTCGCCGGGGCTGAGTCCGGAGCGAATTTCTACGGTTGCGCCGGAGTCATGCGCAATCGAGACCGGCAGGAGATGCACGTGGCCGTTGCGAACGACGCCGACCTGCAGACCCTGCGCGCGGAAGAGCAGCGTGTTGGCGGGGATGGAAACGGTGTCGGTGTGGACGGGCGTGGTGAAGTGCACGAAGACGTAGGCGCCGGGGAGGACCTGGCCCTGCGCGTTCGGTACATCGACCTCGACGTTGAGTGTGCGCGAGAGCGGATCGATGGCGGAGGAGTTGCGCGTGATAGTGCCTTCAAAGCGCTTGTTGGGGAACTCGTCGAGCGTGAGATAGGCCTTGCCGCCGTCGGTGATGTCGGGCGCGTAGGCCTCGGGGACGGGAACGAAGACGCGGATGAGGCCGGTGGAGGCGAGGCGGAAGAGATCGCGCGGCTGCGCGGAGCCGGCCCCGGCGTCGATAAGGGCGCCGATATCTGTATTGCGCGCGGTTACAATTCCATCGAAGGGCGCGTAGATGCGCTCGAAGGACTGCAGCTGTTCGAGGCGACGAACGGCGGCCTCAGAGGCCTGCATGGCGGCGGTCTTGGCGGCTTCATCGCTGACGGCCTGGTCCGTCTCCTGCTTGGAGACGGAGTCGAGCTTGAGCAGGTTGACGTAGCGCTGCGAGGTGGTTTTAGCGAGATTGAGGTTAGCCTGGGCGCTCTTGAGATCGGCTTGGGCGACCTGCAGCTGCTGATCGACCTCGGGGGTCTCGATGGTGGCCATGAGCTGGCCTTTTTTTACGTGCGCGCCGATATCGAAGTACCACTTGCGCAGATAACCGTTGGTGCGGGCGTAGATGGGGGTATCGACGTAGGCTTGCGTGTTGCCGGGAAGAGCGATCTCGGGCGAGGTGCTGGTGACGAGCGGATGCGTGACGGCGACGCTGAGCACGGCGTCGGTCACGGTTTTCTGTTTGAGCGAGTGCTCGGCGGCGGCGCGGCTGAGGATGCCGAGCACGATGACGATCAGCAGCACGACAGCGAGAACGCCGACGATAATCCAGACGGCGCGCGGCACACCGCGGCGAGCCGCGATGGAGGGCTGCGCGCTCACGTCCGACGGTGGAATAGCGGCTGGTGAGGCGATCGCTGCATTGGTTTCGTTTGACATGGATCTCCTAGGCGGAAGCGGATCAGGCCCTGGTGGCAATAGGTTTTGCGATCTCGGCTGCGGCTGCGACGGTGTGCCCGCGGCGGCTGTGAAAGAGGCCGAAGACGACCGGGACGAAGAGAAGAGTGGCGACGGTTGCGAGCAGGAGACCGCCGATTACGGCGCGGCCGAGCGGTGCATTCTGCTCGCCACCGTCACCGACGCCGAGCGCCATCGGGATCATGCCGATGATCATGGCGAGGGCGGTCATCATGACCGGACGGAAGCGCGTGGCGCCGGCCTCGAGCGCGGAGGCAAGCGCATCGTGCGTCGCCTCAAGCCGCTCCTTTGCGAAGGAGACAACGAGGATGGAGTTGGCGGTGGCGACGCCCATGCACATGATGGCGCCCATCAGCGCGGGCACGCTGAGCGTGGTGTGCGAGATGAAGAGGAAGAGCACGATACCGGCGAGAGCGGCGGGCAGCGCGGTGATGATGATGAAGGGATCGAGCCAGCTCTGGAAGTTGACGACGATGAGCAGATAGACCAGCACGATGGCGAAGGCGAGGCCGCCGAGCAGGCCGGTGTATGAGCTTTCCATGGTCTGAATCTGCCCGCGCACGTGCACGAAGCTGCCGCGCGGCAGATGCTTCTGCGCGTCTTCCGTGATGGCATCGATCTGCTTGGCGACGGCGCCGAGATCACGATCCTGCACATTGCCGTAGATGTCGAGTGTGGTGCGGATGTTGTAGTGGCTGACGACCTGCACTTCATGGTTGCGACTGATGCTGGCGACGTCGGCGAGGATCTCCGGACGCTGCGCCGTGGGCGAGGTAATAGGGATGTTTCTCAGGTCGTTGAGCGACTGAATCTGGTACTGGGGCGTCTGCGCGACGATGTTATAGGTCGTGCCGTTCTTTGGGTTGAGATAGAACTGCGGGTTCAGCTGCGTGGATCCGCTGAGGATGTTGAGCATGCTTGAGCCGACGTCGCGCTCGGTGTAGCCGCCCTGCGAGGAGCGGGTGCGATCGACGGTGACGTCGAGTACGGGATAGTCGTTCGGCTGCTGGATGCGCAGATCGACCAGACCGGGAACCTGCTTCAGCTTCGCGAGCAGGTCGTTGACGACCTTGCGATTGCCGGCGACATCCGATCCCTCAACCTGCACGTCGATCGGTGCGGGCAGACCGAAGTTGAGGATCTGGGTGACGATATCGGAGGGAAGCATGTAGAAGGTGACGCCGGGGAACTCCCGCGCGAGCTTGGTGCGGATCTCGCGAACATAGTTGACGGTGGGGTGATGATCTTCCTTAAGCGAGACGAGGATGTCGGCGTCTCCCGCGCCGATGAGGCCGGAGGTGGCGTGCTGCGTATTGAGCGTGGAGTAGGGAAGGCCGATGTTGTCGAGGATGTTGTCCATCTCATCGGCGGGAACGGTGCGGCGAATGGACTGCTCGACGAGATCGCAGATGCGCGCGGTCTCTTCGATGCGGGTGCCGCTTCGGGCGCGCAGATGCAGGGTGAAGCTGCCGTTGTCTGTTGAAGGGAAGAAGTTGCGGCCGAGGAATGGGATCAGCGCGAAGGTGCTGAGGCAGACCACAATGAAGATGGGGACGAAGAGGACGCGGGCCGCAAGCAGGCGGCCGAGCAGGCCCGTATAGCCCAGGCGCACACGCTCAAAGCCGCGATTGAAGGCGCGCTGCAAGCGGGAGAACGGGTCGCGCGAGAGTGTGCCGTGAGCGCTGTGCGCCTTCAGCAGGTACATGGCG
>CAXTJC010000159.1:0-6839 GCA_964244225.1 uncultured Acidobacteriaceae bacterium | reverse complement strand
GAAAAGCTCTGCCGATACCCCTCATCCGCCCCAAACACTCGCACTCGCCCACTGCTTCGCTCCCCAGCCGTCCACTCATCCCCCGCCATCCATCGCCAGATCCGCGACCCATTCGTCTGCACCTCGGTCCCGTTCCCCCGCGCCTCATTCAGCAGATTTCCCGTCAAAAACACCCTCTGTGTAACCCTGTCCCTAATTTTTTTGGGTTTGTCATTCTGAGCGGAGCGAAGAATCCCCGAACTCCGCCCCTGCCCGACCCCCAATGAGCCGCTCTCCTCCGAGTTGTCATCCTGAGCGGACCCTGAGCGAGCGTCGCGAGTCGAAGGGGAAGCCGAAGGACCCGCTTCTCTACCGAGAACGCTCTGTCCACCCCCAAACCGCCTCTCCAGCACCACCCGCCCACTCTGCGAATGCACATTTGCCGTCCGATCGACCGGCCCCACAAACTGCGGCGCCGTCGGCACATACCCTGCCGTCCGCAAACCCTCTCCCGCGAAGCTCTCGCCCCATGCGCTCTGCCTCAGGTCCAACCGCCCATGCGCATCCGTCGTATCCTCGGCCGCACCTGCCAGAGTTCCTTCAAAGAGCGTCGTTTCCGGCCGCGTCGGTATGAGATCGATCACACCCCCGAGCGCACTCGACCCATACAGGTCCGACCCGCCGCCCGTCGCCACATTCACCCCCGCCACCGCATCCGGCGGAATCTCATTCCAGTGCACCCAATCTCCAAACGGATCATTCAACGGCGCCCCCTCCGCAAGAATCAACGTCCGGCTTGCCGCCGTCGATCCCAGCCCGCGCAGCGACACTCCCTGCGATGTCGGGTTCGCAACCCACGAGCTCGACCGCCGAAACAGCTCAAACCCCGCCACCTGCCGCAGCCGCTCATCCAGCGTCAACGCCGGGAACTGCTGCAGCTGCTCCCGGTCGAGCGCCACCACCGTCTCCGCCTGCGGTCCCAGCGCCACCCCCGACCGGGTCGTCGTCACCGTCACCTTCTCCGCTACAGCCGTGGGCCGCACCATCAGCATCGTCTCTCCTAGCTCATTCACCGCCACGGTCCCACTCTCCACCCCCGGAGCCACCGCCCGTAGCGTTCCTGCGGCACTCGCCATATCCACGCCAGCCGGACAATGAAACGCAAACCGTCCTGCCGCGTCCGCCGTCGTCCGTCCCTCAGCCCCATCAACGCCCACTCTGACAACAACAGCCCCGGCTATCCCCGAATCGCTCCCATTCACAACCCGTCCCCTAGGGCATGCAGCCGCGAGTGCGAAACTATGCGGCAATAGAACAGCGGCAACCGCAACTCCCACCGCCCGAGATCTCAACCACTGCCCCATTCACCCCAGCCCTTCCTTCATAGCTGCCATCATCTTGACCCGCTTACTAGAGATCGCTCACTCGCTCCCTGTAAACACCGTCATCTCAACCGCACGCGCAGAGCGCCGCCGTGGAGAGCCCCCTGTCTTCCTTCTTCAGCACGTACAAAACCGCATCCCTCAAGGCCACGATTCCAACTCTGCAGCACCCGCGTCTCCCGCTCCCATCCCAGCCGGCTCACACTTCCCGTTCCCAGCGCCAGCATCCGTCCACCGCGCGCATCGAGCCCCATCCACCGCGCCGCTAAAATTCGCAAAACATGCGCGTGCGCAAACAGCGCCACACGCCCTTCCTTCTCTCCCGCAGCCTTAGCCGCAGCCAGCGCCCGGCCGATCACCCCATCCGCCCGTGCACCCACCTGCTCCACCGTCTCACCACCCTTAATCTCATTGCCCCAGACATCCCATCCCGGCTCCGTCTCACGAATCTGCTTCGTCGTCTTGCCCTCGTAAATCCCGTAGTCCCACTCCTTCAAACCGTCATCGACCACAGCCTGCCCGGCCAATCCAGCGATCGCACAGGTCTCTCGAGCCCGCTGCATCGGACTCGTCAACACGGCGTCAAAACACCACCCTTTCAGAAAGTCCCGCAGCTCCTCCGCTCGCTTGCGCCCATGGTCGGTCAACGGAATATCCGTCCTGCTGGTGTGCGCCCCACTCAAACTCCACTCCGTCTCGCCATGCCGCACCAGCCACAACTCCACCCCTCCACTCATTGCGCCATCTCCTCCGAAATCCACTCGTCCTCATCTGATGAGACTTCGCCCGCAAGCGCCTCTTTGACCCGTACTAAAACCTCAAAATACCCCTCGGACCTCCGCGAAAATGCGTTAGGCTTCGTCCGATTTATCCTATAAAGATGGACTTCCAGCTCACCACCTCTTATAAGCCGCAGGGCGACCAGCCCCGCGCCATCCGCGAGCTTCTGCAAGGCCTCAGCGCCGGCGAAAAGGATCAGGTCCTGCTCGGCGTCACCGGCTCCGGCAAAACCTTCACCATGGCCTCCATCATCGCCGAGTCCAACCGTCCCGCGCTCATCCTAGCCCACAACAAAACCCTGGCGGCCCAGCTCTACCACGAATTTAAGCAGTTCTTCCCCCAGAACGCCGTCGAATACTTCGTCTCCTATTACGACTACTACCAGCCCGAAGCCTACATCCCCTCCGGCGATCTCTTCATCGAGAAGGAAGCCACAATAAATGAAGAGCTTGACAAACTTCGTTTATCCGCCACACGAAGTCTCTTCGAGCGTCGCGACGCCATCATCGTCTCCTCCGTCTCCTGCATCTACGGTCTCGGCAGCCCGGAGGCCTACTACGGCATGCTGCTCCTGCTCGAAAAAGGTCAGCAGATCAAACGCGAAGACATCACCCGCCGCCTGGTCGAGATCCTCTACGAGCGCAACGATGTGGATTTCCGACGCGGCACCTTCCGCGTGCGCGGCGACATCATCGAGGTCTATCCCACTTACGACGAGATGGCCTATCGCATCGAGCTCTTCGGCGATGAGATCGACGCCCTCTCGCAGATCGACCCGCTCTTCGGTACGGTCAAGCAGAAGTACTCGCGTCTGCCGATCTATCCCAAGTCCCATTACGTCGTGCAGCCCGAGCGCAAGAAGACGGCGAGCGAGTCCATCTTGAACGAGCTCTTCGAGTGGGAGGCGCAGCTCGAAAAAGAGGGCCGCCTGGTCGAGTCGCAGCGCATCCACCAGCGCACCCGCTTCGATCTCGAGATGATCAAGTCCGTCGGCTACTGCCACGGCATCGAGAACTACTCGCGCCACTTCTCTGGCCGCCTCCCTGGCGAGCCGCCCCCGACCTTGCTCGACTATTTCCCGCGCGACTACCTCCTCTTCATCGATGAGTCCCACGTCACCGTTCCACAGCTGCACGGCATGTGGCATGGCGATCGCTCGCGCAAGCAGAACCTGGTCGACTATGGGTTCAGGCTTCCGTCTGCGATGGACAACCGGCCGCTCAAGTTCGACGAGTTTGAGGGCCGCACCGGGCAGATCGTCTACGTCTCCGCGACCCCCGGGCCGTACGAGCTGACCAAGGCGGCCGGCGTCGTCGTTGAGCAGATCATCCGGCCCACCGGCCTCATCGACCCGCAGGTTGAGATCCGCCCCGTCAAAGGCCAGATCGACGACCTCCTCGCCGAGATCCGCGACCGCACGGCGAAAGACCAGCGCGTTCTGGTCACCACCCTCACCAAGCGCATGGCCGAAGACCTGGCCAACTACTACACCGAGGTCGGCGTCCGCTGCCGCTACATGCACTCCGAGATCGAGACCCTCGAGCGCATCAAGCTGCTGCGCGATCTTCGCAAGGGCGAGTACGACGTGCTGATCGGCATCAACCTGCTGCGCGAAGGCCTCGACCTCCCCGAGGTCTCGCTGGTGGCCATCCTCGACGCCGACAAGGAAGGTTTTCTGCGCTCGCAGGGGTCGCTCATTCAGACCATCGGCCGCGCCGCGCGGCATCTCGAAGGCCGCGCCATCCTCTACGCCGATGTCATGACCGACTCGATGAAGCGCGCGCTCGACGAGACCGACCGTCGCCGCACAGTGCAGGTCGCCTACAACGAAGAGCACGGCCTCACCCCGCAGGCCATCAACCGGCCGCTCGAGATGGGACTCGCCGGTATTCTCAAGGCGGACTACGCCGACCTCACAGAAGATGCGGCCAGTGTCCCGGACTTCTCCACGCAGCAGGAACTCGATGTCTACATCGGCAAGCTGGAATCCGACATGCGCGAAGCCGCAAAGAAGTTCGAGTTTGAAAAGGCCGCCAAGCTGCGGGATACTGTGCGGGAGCTGCGCACCAAGGAATTTTTATTCTCCTAAGCACAATCTGACCGTCACAAAGCAATCGCTTACGTTAAAAACTGCAAATACTTGCCTAGTGAAGCTGCGTTGCACTTCTAAGTTCCCTGTTTGCATACAGCCACTTGGCATCACTCGTGCATATCTGCTCCCAGTACTTCTGCTTTTTTGAAGGAGCCTATGCGCCCAGTTTTTCTTGCTGCCCTCTCTGCTGCCTTGCTCTCCGGAACATGCAGTGCCAAGGCGGATGCCATTCCGTATGCCAACATCGGAACGGTCGCCCCCACAACCATCTACACCGCAAGCACCACCGGTACGATCACCGGCTACTTCGTAAAAGGCGGCAAGCTCAGTGGAGGCGGAGAACTATTTACCGACTCCATCCGCCTTCTGGACCTCACCTCCGGAACCCAAACCGCTTGGCTCTTCAACAGTCAGACCACAACCACTGGCACGTCAGCCAGCTTTGGGTCGGTCAAGGCAGGCGATACGCTCGTGTTTGAACTGCTCGTGCAGGATCTGAGCAACACGCTCAGCATCTTTGCATCGGATCCCTCGCTCAGCGCTGACGGCTACAATCACGCCTATCTCACGGCTTTTTCGGGCGGCCTCCTGAACGGCGCACAGTTCCCCACCGGTCTCTATGCCGGAATGGAAGACACCAACATCCTCACAAATAACAATCCGGGCAATCTGGACTACGTCGATCTGACCGCTGTCTTCCAGAACGTCACGGCAACTCCCACGCCCTCACCAACACCGGAACCGGCCAGTCTGGTCCTGCTTGGGACCGGCATCCTTGGAGCAGCAGGCGCAATTCGCCGCAAGCTGGTGAGCTAGAAGAGAGAGCCGCACAGTCTATAGACCTCATCTCTGTAGACCTCATCTATGTAGACCTCATCTCAGATCAACCGATCTGGGATGAGGTCTCTGGCACTCGTCCGGGAAGAATAACGCGCAGGCGCGACCCCTCACCCACCGTCGAGAGCACCTCCAGCTGCCCGCCGTGCCGTTCCACGATCTCGTGCGAGATATACAGGCCAAGTCCATTGCCAAGATCGCCCTTGGTGCTAAAGAAGGGCTGAAAGAGCTGGCGCTGGTGCTCCACGGTCATCCCTGATCCCGCATCGCCGATCTCAAGCGTTGTCCGTTCCTCCCCGGTCACAGCATCCGTCCAGATCGAGCCGCCAACCGGAACAGCATCCACAGCATTCGAGATCAGATTGGCGATCACCTGCCGTATCTGTCCCGGAACGGCTGTAAAGCGTACCTCCGGCCTCTCACGGCGCATCACGCGTACCTGCCGGTTGCGAATCTTCCCCGCGAACAGGCGAAGCACATCGTCAAATAGAGCGCCCGCATCAATGCGTTCGGGCTGTTCGGTTCGTTCGCGACTCCAACGTAGCGTCTGCTTGGTAATTCCGGAGATACGTTCGAGCTCACTCTCCGCCATCGAGATGTAGCTTCGCGCCGCCTCGTTCGCGCCCAGCTCGCCGCGCAGCAGGTACATCAGGTTTGTGATGGACTCCAATGGATTATTGATCTCATGCGCGATCACGCTAGTCATTCTGCCGGTCGTCGCCAGCTTCTCCGTCATGCGCAGCGCCGCCTCGCGCTCTCGCCGCTCCGTTGTGTCGGTAAAAGTTCCCACCCAGCCTGCCCTCTGTCTTCCGGCAGATTGAAAGGGGACAGCCCGGATAAGGTGCCACCGCTCCGTCCCATCGATCTCACCACAGAGACGGACCTCCTCTTCGATCGAGCCTCCCGTCTCTATAGCTGACCGCCAGCCCTGTCTCACACGGCTCTGATCGTCGGAATGAATGTTTGCGGCGTCGTACCAACATCCCTTCGGCCTGAGGCCCATCTGTCTCCAGCGATCGTTGACATAGGTAAGGCTTCCCGTATCGTCAGCGGTCCAGATCAGAGCGGGGAGCGTATGCGTGAGTTGCTGGAAGCGCGCCTCGCTCAGCTCGGCCGCCTCCTCCGCACGCTTCAGGCTGATCGTCATCAGAGCAGACCGGAAGTCACGAGCGCTCTCGATCTCAACCGCGCTCCACGCAGCGGACTGCCCGTAAACGGTCTCCTTCCAGCTCTCGAACGAGTTGCGGGGATGCAGACGATTCTGAGCGTCGAGAAACTTAACCGGCTCCCCAGCCCATGTCACCGTGCTCACCAGCTCAGGTCGAAACCAGAGAATGTAGTTCCGTCTCACATCGGAGATGCGGATCGCGAGCAGTCCACTGGCCTGCTGTCTGATGTCCACGGCCCAGGGCAGCTCGTTGCTGAGCCGCGAGCTCTCCAGAATCTCCAGCGCGGGCTTTCCGTCGAGCCAGTCCACCAGCTTTGAAATGGCCGCATCGTCAGGCGTCAGGCCGGTTCGATGAATCGTGTCGCCCAGGACGACTGCGGCACCGGAGGCTGCCGTCACCAGTCGCATCTCCTGCAGGGACTGTTGCAGCGCCTTGAAGTAGTTCGTCTCGGCGGCCATCTGCGTCAGCACGTTACGCTGAACGGTATGGAAGTGAACCAGGCTCTTCAGGCGTGCCGCGCTTTGAAACGCCGCAAGCTGCGTCCCGACCATTTTCGTCAGCATGTCGCAGGCGCTGCGGACAAGGTAAGGAACAGTATGC
>CAXTJC010000158.1:0-6847 GCA_964244225.1 uncultured Acidobacteriaceae bacterium | reverse complement strand
AGGCGACCGGGACGTCGGGCATAGCGGAGCCGTAGCGGCGGCGGTAGCGGGCGCGGGTCATGACGAGGGTGTCCATGGCGCGGGTCATGCCGACGTAGCAGAGGCGACGCTCCTCTTCGAGGCCGGTGGGGTCAGTGAGGGTGCGCGAGTGGGGGAAGAGGCCCTCTTCCATGCCGGCGAGGAAGACCAGCGGGAACTCGAGGCCCTTGGCGGCGTGGAGTGTCATGAGGGTGACGCGGGCTTCGGACGAGTAGCTGTCGGCGTCCGAGACGAGGGCGGCGTGATCGAGGAAGTCGGCAAGGGTTTCGCCGCGCGAGGTGGCGTCCTGCGCGGCGTTGGCGAGTTCCTTGAGGTTTTCAATGCGGGAGAAGCTTTCGGGCGTGGCCTCGTCTTCGAGGGCGCGGATGTAGCCGGAGCGCTCGTTGAGGAAGCGGATGAGCTCGGGCAGGGTGGCGGGGTCGCCGGGCTTGCGGAAGGCTCGGTCGGTGGCGGCGGATGCCTCTGTGGCGCCACGGCCCAGGTTAGCCGCCGAACCTGGGGCACCCGGTGTGGAGGTGGCGGCCGCGGTTCGGTGTTGTTCTCGCTTCGAGAGAGCCGAGGATTTAAGGAGGACGGGCGCGAATGGGTTGAAGCTGGCGGAGTCGATGCTGTGCGCCTGGTCGGTGTCTTCGGCGTTCTCGGGCGCGAGGGTCGACATCTCCTCGGACGGGCCGAAGTCGAAGCCGAAGTTGAAGCTGGTGTCGAAGCTGGTGTCGGCTCCGGTGTCTTCTTCGGGGTCGGTAACTAGTTCGGTTGCAAATGAGTTTGGGTCGAAGTCGGTGTCGAGGTTTGCAGGGGCAAATACAGGGGTCTCTCCACTCCGCTCCGCTTCGGTCGAGATGACAGCGGATAGAGGTTCTCCGGGGATCAAGCCTACGTCGCCGGAGAGTTTGTCCGCGAAGCCGGGGCCGAGCATGGCGCGGCCGTCTTCTATGAGGCGGCGAAAGCTTTCGAGTGCGGCGAGAGCGCGGGCGGGGAGAAGGCGATCGTGGATGGCGGCGGCGATGGCGTCCCAGGTGGAGGTGCCGGTGGAGAGCGCCATGCGCTCGAGGGTCTCCATAGTGGTCTTGCCGATGCCACGCGCGGGTGAGTTGACGACGCGGCCGAGGGCAACGGAGTCGTGCGGATTTTGCACGCACTTCATGTAGCTGAGGATGTCCTTGACCTCGGCTCGGTCGTAGAAGGAGAAGCCGCCGACCATGTGGTACTGGATGCCGTAGCGGCGCAGCGCCTCTTCAACCAGGCGCGACTGCGAGTTGGTGCGGTAGAGCACGGCGCAGCGCGGCAGATCGGCGTCCTGGCCGGCCTCGCGGATGTAGCGCTGGATGCGGTCGGCGATGAAGAGGGCTTCGCTCTCGCCGTCGGGGGCCTCGTAGTAGCCGATGAGGCTGCCGCCCTCGCGCGAGGTCCACAGGTTCTTGCCTTTGCGCTGCAGGTTCTGCGCGACGACGGCGCTCGCGCCCTCGAGGATGATCTGGGTCGAGCGATAGTTCTGCTCCAGGCGAATCGTCTGCGTCTCCGGAAAGTCTTTTTCGAAATCGAGGATGTTCTTGATGTCGGCGCCGCGCCAGGAGTAGATCGACTGGTCTTCATCGCCGACGACGCAGACGTTGCCGTGGGTGCCGAGCAGCTTCATGAGCTCGTACTGTGGGCGGTTGGTGTCCTGGTATTCGTCGATCATGAGGTATTTGTAACGGCGGTTGTAACGATCTCGAACGGCGGAGTCTGTCTTCAGCAGACGCACGGTTTCTAGCAGCAGATCGTCGAAGTCGAGCGCGTTGGCTTTGAAGAGCTCCTTGCGGTAGATCTCGAAGATGTGGGCGATCTTTTCTTCCAGGGGGTTCGAGCTTGCGAGGAAGTACTCCTGCGGGTCGATCATGTGGTTCTTGGCCCAGGAGATGCGGCCGAGGGCGACGCGCGGCTTGAGCTGCTTGTCGTCGATGGCGAGGCGCTTGAGCGCGGTCTTCACCACGGCCTGCTGATCGGTCTCGTCGTAGATGGCGAAGGTGCGGGTGAGGCCCTTGCCATTGGTACGCATCGCCTCGATATCGCGGCGCAGCACACGGACGCAGAAGCTATGGAAGGTAGCGAGCGTGGGCTGCGAGAGTGTGCTGTGGCCGAGGATTTTTTCTACGCGCTCGGCCATCTCCTTGGCGGCTTTATTGGTGAAGGTGACGGCGAGGATGGCGTCGGGCGAGATGCCGCGCTCCTGGATCAGATAGGCGATGCGATGGGTGATGACGCGGGTTTTGCCGGAGCCGGCGCCGGCGAGCAGCAGCACGGGGCCATCCACGGTGGTGACGCCCAGCGCCTGCTGGGGATTCATCTTGGCGATAAGGTCTGACACGAGGGCTCCAAGCTTGATTTTAAGCGCGGATCGGGATCTGTGCTTCGGGCTTGGTTGCCTGACTGCACTGCACCGTGTGGCTGAAGGATTTCTCGAATTTGTAACGGAACCTTTTCGGTGCTGCCGCGTACAACATACTGCGGCTGGCTTCCTGAACCATGGCAGAGAGTTCCCGTCGCACTTTGATTGTCAGGGAGCTGTGTATGAACCGTCGCATTCTATCTATCGCTATCATCGTCGCGTCCTCTTTCTCCGCTGCAGGAGCTGCCTCTGCGGCTCCTACGACTCACTTATCCGCGGTTCACGCCATGTTCGGCAAGACCAAGATGGTGGCCTTCAACCTGCGCAACGACTCCGCTACGGCCCTGAAGCTGAAGGCCGGCGACAGCGTGATGACGATCGATGCCGGAAAGACGATGGCGGTGAAGCTGCCTGCGGGCACCAGCATCACCACGGAAGAGGCGACGGCGAGCCATCCGGCGGGTGCCGTGATCGCGCAGGTCTCAGGCGATCTGAGCGGTGTGACTATTTCGGTCAAGTAAATCACTTCTTCTGGACCGATGAAGGAGCGGGCGTGGCGGACTGGGTGCTTGTCCGTTGCTCCCGCTCTTTTATGTGGTCGGAACAGACAGGCAGTTGCTGCGTTGCGATGCTACCGGCTGGGCAGCGCGGTTGGTATGCTTAGACGGCATGCGAGTGTCGTCTGTAGCCGTATTTTGTGCAAGCGCGAAGGGTGTCGGCGAGATCTACAGCCGAGCGGCCGAGGAGCTGGGTGGCGAGCTGGCGCGCCATGGGATTGGCCTTATCTATGGGGGCGCCAAATTGGGTTTGATGGGTGCGGTTGCCGATGCGTGCCTGGGCGGGGGCGGCACGGTTGTCGGCGTGATTCCTGAGGTGCTGGTCGACAAAGAGATCGCGCACGATGGGCTGACGGAGCTGCATGTGACGACTACCATGCACACACGCAAGGCGCTGATGGCGGAGCGCGCGGATGCCTTTCTGATTCTGCCCGGCGGCTTCGGCACGATGGAAGAGATGTTCGAGGTGCTGGCGTGGCAGACGCTGGACCTGCACAGCAAGCCGATCGTGCTGCTGAATACAGCGGGCTTCTACGATGCGCTGCTGGCATGGCTGGACGATGCGGTGGAGGCGGGTATGCTGCGCGCGGAGAGCCGGGCGATTCTGCTGGAGGCGCGCAGCGTGGGGGAGATGCTGACGCTGGCTGGGATTGCTTAGAAAACTCTGTTCGTCCGGGAAGGCAGGAAACAAGATCCCTTCGGGATCGTACGCAAGGGGCTGGGAGGCGCGGGCAACGCCGGCGCGGTGTGACGCGTCTCTTAGTTGAGCGAAGAAAAAGCGTAGAGGAGAGCGGAATGGCGGAACGGGAGATCGTACTGGACAAGCCACAGGTGATGGATGAGCAGACGCTCGCGCTGCAGCAGGCGACGGAACGCGCGGAGCGGGCAGAGGCTGAGCTAGCGAAGGTGAAGAGTGGTGCAGCCAAGGATGCGACGCATGCGAAGACAGAGTCGCGTACTGCTGCTTCGCCGCATGCCGCTGGATCAGACGGAGATGCTGACTCTGCCAAGGAGCCACCGAGTCCCAGTTCGGCCGCCGGAGAGCCGGGCGTGGACGGCGGCGAGGCGGAGCTGCGCAAGGATTCCATGATGGCTCATCTGCTTGATTCGCTTGCGGCCGGCAAGGATATCGGCCACTATGGCCGGCTGGTGTTTGCCATGGTCGCGCGGCATTTTCTGCCGCACGATGAGGTGCTGGCCTGGATGATGAAAGACAAGGACTTTGGCGAGGAAGCGGCGCGCGTGATGCTGAAGCAGGTAGAGGGCCGCGACTATAGCCCGCCGAAGCGCGAGCGGATTCTGGAGTGGCAGGCGCAGCAGGAGTTCCCGATCCTGCCCAACGTCGACGATCCGGACTGCGGCAATCTGTATCGCAACCTGACGTTTCCGGAGGCGATCTACAAGCATATCGGCCATTATCAGGAGCAGAAGATGGATGCGGGCGAGTAGGCGCGAAGCGAAACTGCTTTGATGCGCAAGGATATAGGGTTTACTTCCAGGCGACACTCACTAGCTTTGATTTGCTGCGAATTTCTTGTGTATCCGGAACGTGTTGACTGCAGGTCTCTCCACTTCGCAAAACAACGAAGCCGTTTCGCTTCGGTCGAGACGACACCTCTCTTGAAGAAAGTATGACCAAGCTGACCTCAGCGGCTAAAGCCGCAGTGCAGGAAAGGCATGAACGGCATGGCTAAAGCCATGCCCTCAATACAAGTACGCTCAAACAAATGGGCACTTAGCCAAACGCACTTAGAAACAGCACTTTGGATTCGTACTGGCCCGATAAAAGGGTATGGTTTGTTGACTCAAGCTAGCTGTGCGAGGATGTCGTCCCAGAACTGCAGGCGGGCTTCGATGGCTTGAACCGCGGCTGTCTCCGCCTGCTGCCACTTCACAGGATCGGCACCACAGAGGCCTGAGACCATGCGCAGCGATATGGGGCCGTGCTCCTCGCCGTCGATCTCGATGTGCCGGTCGAGATACCAGCGGAAGAGGGCGAGTTTGCCGGAGAGCTGCTCGTCCTGGTCGCGGATGAAGGCCTTGAAGACACCGGGGATGAGGTCTTCGCGGCCGAAGGTAAAGGCGGCGGCTATGATGTGGAGCTCGCCGGTGGCTATGAAGGAAAAGGTGGAGCGGACGAAGTGCTGTGCCGCTGCGGGGACTTGCGGATGATCGAGCGTGGTTACGATGTCTTCGCCCGGTTGGAGCCGGTTGAGGAAGGTGTCGATAGCTTGGGTGGAGGCTCCACACTGCTGCATGGCGCGGCGATAGAGCTCGAAGTGGCTGAGTGCCTCGCCGTCATAGAGGTCTGACTCTTCGCCCAGAACGATCTCGTTGATCAGGCGACGCGCTTCGGGAGAGCGGCTGGGCTGCCAGGGCACTTCGACGGAGGTGAGGCCGCGCTGGAGGGACTTCAGCAGGCTCATAAAGTCCCAAACCGCGAAGACGTGGGTTTCCATGAAGCGGTGCAGGTGATCCAGCGAGTGCATGGAACGATAGAGCGGATGGGCTGCCAGTTGGGCGTAGAGCGGCTCGAGACGTTGCTCGAGCGCGTGGAGAGGATCGGCTGTGGAGACGACGCTGGAAGGACTGACGGGTTCTGTGGCAGGCTGCGAAAGAATATCAAGGGTGGTCGGCACGGACGGGGCTCCTGGGGCGTTTCTCTTGCTTGTAGGCTTGAGTGCAAGCGGGTCCTTCGCTGCGCTCAGGATGACAAACCTACTATGCGACCTTCAGACTCAGGACACTAGGACAGCTTTGCTTCAAAGTTGGGCAGGCACTGATCACAGCGGCAGACGCGGCGCAGATACTCCCAGGAGTAGATGCCGCTTTCATGGCCGTCATTCCATTTGAAGCGCAGGGCGTAGTTGCCCACGGGTGTAGCTTCGACGGGACGCGCGGGGGCTTCATAGAGGGCCAGCAGGGTGGCCGGTTTGGGTTTGGGCTCGCCGGGTAGACGGCCGTCCTGCTCGCGGGACTCATGGCAGGTGGCGCAGGGGCAGGCGTTGCGCAGCCAGACGAAGTTCCATGCGCTGTGATGGCCGTCCTTCCAGTCAACCTCAACGCCGGTGCCTTCTGTCTTTTTGACGCGTACCTTGCGCGGGATGACGGCGTCGGGGGGCAGGCGGTCGGGCTCTCGTGTTTGCTCACCGCGCACGATGCGAATGCCTTCATGACTCATGGACGAACCTTTCCTCAAAACAAGCCGCTCTTCTATTTGACGCCCGTGCAACGAGGGAGGATTCGCCTGGGAGATGGGTTCGCCGGGAAACCTCAGGCCTGATACTGTCTCCAGAAAAAATAGGCGGCCATTGTGAGTCCGGTGGCGACCACGATCGAGCGCAGGAGCGCGGGGTTGGTGCGGCGGGCATAGTGCGCGCCCACGTAGCCGCCCGCGGCAGCGAAGACCATGGAGAGCAGGCAGTAGTGCCACAGCACGGCTCCGGAGACGATGAAGGTCAGGATCGCGCAGAGGTTTGACGCGCAGGCGGCGACAACTTTGAGTGCGTTGAGGGCGTGCATCTCCTCCAGGCCGAAGAGCGCGAGCACGGTCATGATGAGGAAGCCGCCGCCCGCGCCGAAGTAGCCGATGTAAAAGCAGACCGGCAGAAGGGCGACGAAGATGGCGAGCAGGGGCAGCACCGGTTCGGTGTGTTGCTGCGTCTGCGCGCGTTGCGACCGGGTGCGGAGCCAGCGGGAGATGGGCGCGGACGCCCAGAAGAGCAGCGCTCCCGCGAGGAGCAGCCAGGGCAGAAGGTGGAGGAAGGCGGCCTGCCCGGTGTGCAGCAGAATCAACGCCCCCGAGATGCCGCCCACGAGCGACACGACGAGCACGACGGGCAGCAGATCGCGCCGGACGTCCGCCTGCAGCTTCGCAACCGAG
>CAXTJC010000157.1:0-6857 GCA_964244225.1 uncultured Acidobacteriaceae bacterium | reverse complement strand
CGAAAGCGCAAGCGTCGGAAATCCAACCGGCAGCCCGCGCCGCTCCGCCTCCGCCGTGAACCGCCGCCGCAGCTCCGCATTCGCAGCGACGCCCCCCGTGACCAGCAACGCCCGAGCGCCCACCGCCTCCACCGCGGCAAACGTCTGCTGCAGCAACCGACCGACCACCGCCGCCTGAAAGCTCGCCGCCAGATCCAGCACCTCGCGCGGCAGCAGGCCCTCGGCCCGAAGCTCTTGAATCCGCTCCGCCGTGGCCCGCGCGGTGTGCTCGATCCGCGCCCGCCGCTCCGCCGCCGCGGCCAGCATGCCGTGCTGCTCCAGATACCGCAGCACCGCCGTCTTGATCCCTGAAAACGAAAAGTCGAAGTTAACCCCAGAACCGATCCCCGCATCGCTCCCCGCATCGGTCTGCGCAACGCGATGCCGGATCGGCCCGAACCGGAACGGCACCGCCTTCGCGTCGCCGAGTGGCGCCAGCGCGTCGATCCACGGGCCGCCCGGATACGGCAGCCCCAGCAGCTTCGCCACCTTGTCATAAGCCTCGCCCGCCGCGTCATCCACCGTGCGGCCCAGCGTCTGATAGCGAAACACCCCACTCGCCCGCTCCGCGCGATACAGATGCGTATGCCCGCCTGAGACCACCAGCGCCACCAGTGGCGCGCCATCCTCCACCTCCGGCAGCAACGCCGCCGCATGCTGCATCAGCACGGCATAGATGTGCCCTTCTAAGTGGTTCACTGCGAGCAGCGGCTTGCCGAGCGCAAACGCCAGCGCCTTCGCATACGTGATCCCCACCAGTAGCGCCCCGGCCAGACCCGGTCCCTCCGTCACAGCGATGGCATCGAGCGACTCCAGCGTGAGACCCGGCTCGCGCACCGCCGCCTGCGCCATTGCCGCCCGCACCACCGGCACGATGTTCCGCAGATGCTCGCGGCTCGCCAGCTCCGGCACCACACCGCCATAGAGCGCATGCAGATCCACCTGGCTCGCCACCACGCTTGAGAGCACCTCTGTCCCGCCCCGCACCACCGCCGCCGCCGTCTCATCGCACGAGCTCTCTATGCCAAGAATCAAACCGCTGCCCTGACTGTTCATCCTCTCGAAAGCCGTGCTGGAACCTGCGCGTTTGCCGGGCATCCAACAAGTGTACGAGGAGCAGCATGGCAGCCCACACTCGCTCGGTCCCCATTCCGATGCAACACCTCGAACGCACCGCCTACCGCGCCGCGCTCGAAGTCGTCCGTACCCTCACCGCCGCCGGACACCAGGCCTTCTTCGCCGGCGGCTGCGTCCGCGATCTGCTCCTCGGCGTTGAGCCCAAGGACTTCGACGTCGCCACCAGCGCCACACCCGAGATCGTCCAAAGCCTCTTCCCGCGCACCGAGGCCGTCGGCGCCCACTTCGGCGTCGTTCTGGTCATCACAAAGCTGGGAGACCAGCGCCACGCTATCGAGGTTGCCACCTTCCGCAACGACGGTATCTACACCGACGGCCGACGGCCCGACGCCGTTCGCTTCTCCACCGATCCGCGTGAAGACGTGCTGCGCCGAGACTTCACCATCAACGGCATGCTCTTCGACCCGCTCCGCTTCGACCAATCAGGCAACCAGGCCGGCGATCTCCATGGCTCCGTCCTCGACTTTGTCGGTGGCCGCGATGACCTTAAGCTCGGCGTCCTCCGCGCCATCGGCGATCCCGCGCGCCGCTTCACCGAAGACAAGCTCCGCATGCTGCGTGCCGTCCGCTTTGCCGCCCGTCTCGGCTTCGAGATCGAATCCGGGACCACCGCAGCTCTCCTCACGCACGCCCCGCAAATCCATCAGGTCAGCGCCGAGCGCATCCGCGACGAGCTCTCCCAGATGCTCACCGAAGGCCACGCCCGCCGCGCCTTCGAGCTCCTCGACGACCTCGGTCTGCTCGCCGAAGTTCTACCCGAAGCTCTCGCCATGCACGGTGTCGAGCAGCCCGCCGACTGGCACCCCGAGGGTGACGTCTGGGTCCACACCATGCTGCTGCTCGAAAAACTCGCGCCCGGCTGTCCCGTCACCCTCGCCTGGGGCGCGCTCCTGCACGACATCGGCAAGCCCGCCACCTACCAGCTCGATCGCTCCGGCCCGGCCGAGCGCATCCGCTTCAGCGGCCATGTGGAGGTCGGCATCCGCATCGCCGAAATCATCCTGGCGCGCCTGCGCTTCTCGAATGAAGACACCGGGCAGATCGTCGCCCTCATCAAGAACCACATGCGCTTCGGCGATGTCCCGCAGATGAAGGAATCTACCATCAAGCGCTTCCTTCGCCTGCCCCGCTTCGACGAGCACCTGCAGCTGCACTGGCTGGACTGCAGCTCCTGCCACGGCAAACTCGGCATCTGGGAGTCGATGAAGCAGCGCTACGAGACCGAGCCCGCCGAAGAGCATCGCCCCCAGCTCTTCGTCACCGGCCGCGATCTGATTCAATCTGGTTACAAACCCGGTCCGCGCTTCAAATCCATCCTAGAACTCGCCGAAGATGCCCAGCTCGAAGGCACGATTCACTCGACCGAAGACGGCCTCGCTCTCATCCGCGAGCGCTTCGGCGCCTCCTGAAGCCGTGCAATGCGTCTCATGTATTTTTTGTTTGTCATTCTGAGCGCAGCGAAGAATCCCCGCACTTGTCTTTCACCTCGGAGCGAAGCGACGCATCCAGTCCTCCGCTTTCTTTATTGTCTCCCATAGGCATCTGCTTCTCTACCTCTCGAGTCCTCCGCGCAACGCCACTTAACCGCCCCAGACCGCACAACAGAACTCACTACTAGCATCAAATCTCATCATGGCAAGCGGAGTACAACCTATCGACAACAACCCCACCCAGATCTTCGACACCCTCATCGTCGGCGCCGGCATCAGCGGCCTTGCCTGCGCCCGTTCCCTCGCCGAGAGCGGCCTGCGCGTCGCCGTCGTTGAAGCCACAGACTGCATCGGCGGCCGCATCCTTACCCACCGCGTAGGCGATCAGGTCATCGAGCTCGGCGCCGAGTTCGTCCACGGCCGTCCGCCCGAGCTGCTCGCCCTCATCAGAGAGGCTGGTCTCACCCTCTGCGAACGCACCGGCTCCCAACTCAGCTTTGAAGACGGCCGCCTGACAAACGAAAGCGCCCGCGGCGAGAAATCAGTCGACGACGGCATGTTCGATCCGCTCGATCATCTCCGCACCTTTACCGGTCCCGACTGCAGCTTCAAAGACTTCCTCGATCACTCCGAGTTCGCCCGCAACACCGATCTCCGCGAGGCCGCAACCGGCTACGTCGAAGGCTTCAACGCCGCCGACGCCACGCAGATCAGCGCCCGTTCGCTCGGCATCCAGCAGGCTGCCGAAGATTCCATCGAGGGCGACCGCGTCGCCCACATCCGCGAGGGCTACGACCGCCTGCCGCACTTCCTCGCCGACCGCCTGCAGGCCGCCGGTGGCGAGCTCCGCCGCAACACCCGCGTCCACGCCATCCATTGGGCCACCGGCCGCGTCGCACTTGAAACCTCGGCCGGCGAACTCACCGCAGCCAAAGCCGTCCTCACCCTTCCGCTCGGCGTCCTTCAGTCCAACTCCGTCCGCATCGTCCCCGAGCCCCACGCCCATCTCGCCGCCGCTGCCCTTATGCGCATGGGCCCTGTCTGCCGCTTCACCCTTATCTTCCGCGAGCCCTTCTGGCAGACCCTGAAGCCCACCCCCGGCATGACCCGGCAGTCCCTTCAAGACCTCAGCTTCCTCTTCGACTTCGGCGAGCTCCCCCCGGTCTGGTGGACCGCCCATCCCGAGCGCACGCCCGCCAACACCGCCACCCGCTCGCTTACCGGCTGGGTCGGTGGTCCGCGCTCCGCGGCCCTGCTCGGCAAATCTTTCGCTGACCTCGCCGACCTCGGCTGCCATGCTCTCGCCCGCATCTTCAATCATCCGGAAGCCGAGCTTCATACTCTCCTCGAAGCCTGCCTCACCCATGACTGGTCCGCCGACCCCAACTCTGAAGGCTCCTACAGCTACGTCGGCGTGGGCGGCGCGGAGGCCTCCGTCCGCATGTCCCAGCCCCTCGAGCACACCCTCTACTTTGCCGGCGAACACACCGACACCACCGGCCACTGGGGCACCGTACACGGCGCCCTCCGCAGCGGCCTGCGCGCGGCCGAGCAAATCCTCAGCCAGCCTGCAGGCCCTTACAGCGGCATCCGCCCGCCCGTCGCCCCATAGATCTCACCCGACACATAGCTCGCCTCTTCGCTTGCCAGAAACACATACAGGTGGGCCATCTCGATCGGCTGCGCCGGCCGGCCGAACACCGTCTGCTCGCCAAAGCTTTTTACCTTGTCAGCCAGCATCGTCGCTGGAATCAGCGGCGTCCACACTGGCCCCGGCGCCACCCCATTTACGCGGATACCCTTCTCCTTGGCCAGCTTCGCCAGGCTCTTCGTCAGGTTTGCAATCGCCGCCTTGGTCGCCGCATACGCCAGCAATCCTTCGCTCGGCTCGAATCCCTGGATCGATGTGCTGTTGATGATGCTCGCGCCCGGCTTCAACACCGCCAGCGCCGCCTGGGTGAGATAGAACGTGCCGAACACATTCGTCCGAAACGTCCGATCCAGCTCCTCCGGGCTTACGTCCTCGATCCGCTCGCGCTCCATCTGGAACGCCGCATTATTCACCACGATATCCAGCCTGCCCAGCCGCGAGGTCGCCGCATTCACCAGCGAGCGCGCATAGCCCGGGTCGCCGATATCCCCCGGCAGGCACAGGCACTTGCGTCCAGCCTCCTCAGCGATCGCCGCGACCTCCCTCGCATCCGCTGCCTCCTCGGGCAGGTAGCTCAGCACCAGGTTCGCCCCTTCCTTGGCAAACGCGATCGCCACCGCGCGGCCGATGCCCGAGTCCCCACCCGTAACAATCGCCACCCGGTCCGTGAGCCGGTTATAGCTCACGTAATCGTGCTCGCCATGCTCGGCCGGTGGGTCGAGCGCCCGCACCGTGCCCGGATGCGTCTGCTTCTGCGCCTTAAATGGCGGCTTCGGATAGAGCGTGCGGGGGTCGGGGTTGGCACGGGTAGACGGAGACATAAAGCTATACCTCAGAGACTCTGGAAGAGAATTCAGTTTGACATGCGAAGGGTATGAACCTTTAAGCTTCGATGCACCGCAAAGCACGCGCGGCTACCGAAAACGATCCGCCCGGCACCAGCGCCAGCCGTAAACATCATCTGCTAGCCTCAAAACATCTGAGGTTGTATGGCTGCCAAGGTTCTGCTGAATACCCCGCCCGACACTACCCCCAACACCACCATCACCGTGAACGGCAGACCGACGGACGCGCTCGTCGGCGAGTTCCTGGTAGACGCCCTCAACCGCATGGCCGACCGCACTGATGGCAAGCATCTGCCGCAGGTCTGCTACATGCCGCAGATGGGCCCCATCCAGAGCTGCGACACCTGCATGGTCCAGGTAGATGGCCAGTTGGTCCGTTCCTGCGCCACCCTCGTCGCCGCCAATATGGCCGTCCAGACCGAGGGCGAGCGCGTTGACATCGCCCAGCGCGAAGCCTTCGACCGCATCCTCCAGAATCACATGCTCTACTGCACCGTCTGCGACAACAACAACCAGAACTGCACCGTGCACAACGCCACCGCCGATCTTGACGTCAAGCACCAGGCCCGCGAGTTCAAGGTCAAGCCGTACGAGAAGGACATGTCCAACCCCTTCTATCGCTACGACCCCGACCAGTGCATCCTCTGCGGCCGCTGCGTTGAGTCCTGCCAGAACGTCCAGGTCAACGAGACCCTCTCGATCGACTGGACCAGCCCCAACCCCCGCGTGCTGTGGGATGGCGGCCACGAGATCGCCGGCTCCTCCTGCGTCTCCTGCGGACACTGCGTCACCGTCTGCCCCTGCAACGCGCTCATGGAAAAGTCCATGATCGGCCACGCCGGCTATCTCACCAACCTTCCCGCCAAGGTGCTCGACGACATGATCGACGTCGTCAAGGGCGTCGAGCCCAACTGCGGCTACGGCCCCATCCTCACCCTCTCCGAGATCGAAGCCGAGGCCCGCAACGAGCGCGTCAAACGCACCAAGACCGTCTGCACCTACTGCGGCGTCGGCTGCTCGTTCGAGGTCTGGACCCGCGATCGCCACATCCTCAAGATCGAGCCCACCCACGGCCCCGCCAACGGTATCTCCACCTGCATAAAAGGCAAGTTCGCCTGGGACTTCATCAACTCTCCCGATCGCCTCACCCATCCGCTCCAGCGTGTCGGCGACACCTTCGTCGAGATCGGCTGGGACGAAGCCCTGCAGCTCGTTTATGACAACTTCACCCGCATCAAGGCCGAGCACGGCCCCGACGCCCTCGCCTTCATCGCCTCCTCAAAGTGCACCAACGAGGAGAGCTACCTCATGCAGAAGCTCGCGCGCCAGGTCGTCGGCACCAACAACATCGATAACTGCAGCCGCTACTGCCAGACGCCCGCCAGCATGGGCCTGCAGCGGACGGTAGGCTACGGCGCGGATTCGGGCTCGATCCAGGACATCGAGATCGCCGACCTCGTCATCGTCGTCGGCTCAAACACCGCTGAGTCCCACCCCGTGCTCGCCACCCGCGTCAAGCGCTCGCACAAGCATCGCGGCCAGCGCCTGATCGTCAGCGATCTGCGCAAGCACGAGATGGCCGAGCGCGCCGACATCTTCATGCGCCCCTACCCCTCGACCGACGAGGTCTGGGTCCAGGCCGTCACCAAATACCTCATCTATAACAACCTCCACGACCAGGCCTTCGTCGACGCCCGCGTCAACAAGTGGCAGGAGGTCCGCGCCTCGCTCGAGCCCTACACGCTCGAGTATGCC
>CAXTJC010000156.1:0-6874 GCA_964244225.1 uncultured Acidobacteriaceae bacterium | reverse complement strand
CGCCGCCCGCATCACCGGCCTTGCCCCGGGTCTCACCGCCCTCGCCAGCTCCCTCGCCAACGAGCACATCCTGCCCGCACCCATCGGCAACAAAATTATCAGCCCACACAGCTAAACCCGTGTTCTGGTCGAGCAAACGCGCCGGCTTTTTAGCGCAGCGCCTCCAGCTTCGCCGTAGCCTGCCCGCCTTCGCCGACCGCACGCACCGTGTAGCGGCCATAGTCAATCGTCAACTGAGCCTCGCCTCCCATACGCACCCGGCTCACCGACTGGTTCCGCTCCGGCAGCCAGAAGATCCCGCGCCGCTGGTACCGTGCGTTGATCGTCGCCCGATTCACCCACCAGGAGACCTCCTTGGCCGGCGCTCCCTCCATCCGCATCAGCCCGAAGTCATCCTCACTAACCCATGCCCGGCCGCGTACAGAAAACTTTGTCGCCACCCTCGGCGTGATCGCCAGCCGCCAGGCCCGCACGCCGTCCACCACCTCTTCCCCCTCGAGCTGCACCACATAATTCGCATTCGTGATCGCACTCTGCGCTCGCACCGACCGGCTCTCCGCCTCTTCCTCACTCGCCAGCAGCTTACGCAACACGCCGTCGCACAGCATCTTTGAGCCCTGCTGCCCCGTCACCGTCAGCCGCTTCTCGCCCGGCGCGCGAAACTCCGCCCGCACTGTCATCGAGGCGCTGCCGCCACCCATCCCCCGGTACTCGACACGGTACACGCGCTCCGAGCTCCACTCCGCCAGCGCCGCCTCCCGCTCGCCGTTCTTCGCCGCCAGACGATCCACAATCTGCGATGCGGTCAGCTCCTGCGCCACCGTCAGCTCCTGCGCCATCGTCCGCATCGCAAAACAAAATCCCAGTACGACCAACCCCACACCAAGAATGGAACGCTCCATCGCAGATCCTCAAGCACAACATTCCTCCGCTTGCAGCAACACAGGCATCGGATAACATCTCGGATCTTCGCGCAATCCGTACTCGAGATCACTCCCCCAAAAGAACGGCCGCCCATCTACGGGCGGCGCTCAACGTGCTTAAGGTGTATTCGTCTGTCTTGACCAACTTGCATGAAGCCTATTACGACTGCAGCTTGCGGCGCACCAGACCTGCCATCGCGGCTGCGCCCGTCCCCAGCAGCATCAGGCTGCTTGGCTCCGGCACCGCGGATGGTGCGATCTGCCCGCGAATCTCCCCTTCCGGGAAGTTTGCATCATGAATGTTCAGGTAGGCCTGGCCGTCGTTCAGGCCTGCGATCAGAGCCGCCTCCGAACCGCCGCCGCTGAAGGCAAAGGTGCTCAGGTTGATCGTCTCGGCTATGCTGCCGGAGGTCGCAGCCGGAACTCCCGAAAATGGCACCACCACGGGCGCATTCATGTCGGCCGACGTGCAGCAGTGAATATGAGCCGCCTCCGCCGGTGCGCTCAGTCCCGTAAAGTTGATGTCGACCGTCAACATGTCCCCGGTCAACGATAGGAACCCGGTTCCGCTCGCACCCGAGTCGTTCGGCGGCACCTGGTTGAGTCCAAGCAGCGTTGCGGAGTACGTGACCGTGTCTGCCAGCAGGCGGGTTGCGGGCAACGCGGCGAGAAGGACGAGAGGAAGTAAAAGGCGTCGAACCATGGGATAGATCTCCTGAAGTGACCGCGTGCGATCGCCACCATTAGAGCAGGCTAATGTGACATCCCGTCTCTTTCCCTCCTGGGACGTTCATCTCATCAACGTTCGCTCTTTCCCGCTGCAAGTCCTTCCCTTGTCTTCTTGTTGTCATCCCGAAGGGATCTGCTTTGGCGTTGTTCTTGTATCTCTCACTCGCAACGCCTCTACACCTCAGCAAAGATGCCCTCCCGCGGATCCTCCGGATTCAGCTTCGCCAGCTCCCGCAGAATCTCCTTCGATCGCTCGTCCTGCACCTTCGGCACCACCACCTTAACCTCGACGATCTGATCGCCGCGCAGCCCTTCCTTCGCTGCGCTCGGGACGCCCTTCTCGCGCAGCCGCAGCTTCTGCCCTGTCTGCACGCCCGGCGGCACCTTTAGCTGCGTCCGTCCCCCCCCGTCGTGCGTGTCGATCGTCGGGACATCGATCTTCGCACCCAGCGCCGCCTCCGCAATCGTAACTGGAACGGTGACATAAATATCGTCTCCCTTGCGCGTGAACACCGGGTTCGTTCCACCCTTAATGATCAGGTAAAGATCCCCCGCCGCCCCGCCATGACTTCCCGCATTCCCCCTGCCCGCCAGCCGTATCCTCTGCCCGTCCCGCGTCCCGGCCTTGATGCGGAACTCCAGCAGCTCCTTCCGCAGCAGCACACCAGCCCCATCGCAGGTCGGACACGGATTCTGCACCTTCCCCGCACCGCCACAGCGCGGGCACTGAATGTTGAACTTCATCCGCCCGCCCATCTGCGTCACCTCGCCCGTTCCATGGCACTCCGGACACTCCACCACACCGCCCCGCGCGCCCGATCCGCCACACGTCTTGCATACCTCCTGCCGCTGTATCTCAAGCTTCGTCACGCCTCCGCGAATCAGCGTCCAGAAGTCCACCTGCACCGTGTACTCGAGATCCGTTCCCGCTTCCGCGCCCTGCTTTGCCCCACCCCGGCCGCCGCCGAACATCGACCCGAAGATATCCCGAAATCCGCCGCCTGCAGGCGCCTCCTGCCGCGCGCCCGGCCCTCCCTGAAACCCTGAAAAATCAAATCCCGAAAAATCAAACGGTACCTCCTGCCCGCCGCGCCCGCCACCCGCACGCCCGCCGGTTCCTGGGACATGGCCGTACCCACCCCGCGCCGCAGCTTCCGCCGCCGCTGCGTCAATATTGTCCGAGTAGAAGCCGAACTGGTCATAGACCTTCCGCTTCTTCTCCTCGCTCAGCACATCATTCGCCTCGGAGATCTCTTTGAACTTCTCTTCCGCCTTCTTATCCCCCGGGTTTACGTCCGGGTGGTACTTTCGCGCCAGCTTGCGAAACGCCTTGCGAATCTCATCCGGCGTCGCCGTCTTCTTCACACCAAGCGTGCCGTAGTAATCCTTGTTCTGTGTCGGTGCCATCGTCTCGTTCCTTCTCAGGCCACATGCCGCTTCACTTCTTTTTGGATCTTCGGAAGAATCTCCCGCCGGGCCACGGCAAGTTCATACGCCTTCTGCATATTTACCCAGAACTCCGGTGTCGTCCCGAAGAACAAACTTAGACGAATTGCGGTATCTGTTGAAATACCTCGCTTCTCGTTCACAATTTCAGCGATACGCGTCGCCGGAACGCGCAGCGCGATCGCCAATGCATTCGCCGACATCCCAAGCTGCGGGAGATAGTCCTCCCGCAAAAACTCGCCAGGATGAATTGCCGTCAACTGATCTTCGGGTACTCTCTTCGGCATCGCAAACCTCAGTGATAGTCGACAATCTCAACGTCGCTCGCATCCTTACCCAGCCAGACAAAACAGACCCTAAACTGATCGTTGATGCGAATACTATGCTGGCCTTTCCTGTCGCCCTTCAAGGCCTCCAACCGATTCCCGGGCGGCTCTCGTAAGTCGGCCAGCGACGTAGCAAAATCAAGTTGGCCCAGGCGACGTGCGGCCATACGCGCAATGCTTTGAAAGCGCCTGCTCTTGCCTGTCAGATAAACGGTGCGCGTCTCGTCGTCCTTGAAGTCGACAATCACACGGACATCGTAGCACGCTCAACGTTATACGCTCTGCGTTCCATCCGCTTGACACGTCGGGCACCAGAACAAATTCCTCCCCGCCATCACCTTGGTCATGATCTTCGTCCCGCAGATCAAACACGGCTGGCCCTGCCGCCGATACACATAATGCGCCTCTTCCTTCAGCGGCACGCCTGTCTTCTTGGTCGGCCTGTCCTTCGGCTTCGTTGTAATAATCCGCCGATCAACCATGCCCGCCTTCATCAGCGGAATCGCCTCCTTCCAGATCGCCGCCAGCATCTTTTCGGGCACCGTGTTTCCCTCCGCAAACGGACTCAGCCGCGCCCGGAATAGCAGCTCCGCCCTATAGATATTGCCGATTCCCGCAGCCACCGTCTGATCCATCATCAGCGCGCCAACCGGCGTCTTGCGCTTGCCGATCTTCTCCACAAACCGATCGGCCTTGTCTCCATTCAGCGGATCCGGTCCGAGACGATCAAGCAGCGTCGACCACTGCGCCTCCGTCCACACACTGCAGTCGGTCGGCCCGCGCAGCTCGACCCACGCCACCTTTTCAGGCGCAATATGTCCCGTGCCATCATCGTTCGAGTACCATGCGTGCCGCTTGCTCTCGCCCGGCTGCATGCCCAGCTTTACCGCCGCCGCATTCCACAGCCGCACCCGCAGCGCGCCCTTCTCCGGCGGCAGCTCGCCCGTGCCCTCGGTAAAGTCGCCATACATCCCCAGGTGCACATGCAGGATGCGGTCTTTTCCGAAATCATACCCAAGGTGCTTGCCCACAGCCCGCACGCTTATCAGCATCTTGTTATCGAGCGCACTCGCGTCTTCAAACCGGCTGCTCGCCGGCGCCTCAACGCGAACCTTCTTGCTCGCAAACGCTGCCGTATGCCGCGCCGCCCATCGATGAATCTCATTGCCCTCAGGCATGATGCGTCTCCTGCTCCTGCCGGTCCTGCTCTCGTCTCCGCTCCACACTCTCGCGCAGCTTGGCCTCGTCCGCTACGGTCGCTTCGCCGTCCAGCACCGCGAGCGCCGCTGCATCCAGATCCACGCGCGCCTCTTCCGCTCGCCGCGCAGCCGCTCGCTGTGCCCGCCGCTCCGCGCTCCTCTTGCCGCGTCCGGACTTGCCGGCAACCTCGGTCTCATACCGGTAGTGCTCCAGGATTCGCTCCGGCGTCCACAGCGCCCAGTGGTTCGCATTGTTCTCGTGCATCTGCTTCAGCTGAATATCGTCCATCTGCCGCATCAGCATTCGCAGATGCGAGTAGTGGTCCGAATACGCGCTCTCGTCACTCTCAATCACCGCCTGTAAATCCACATACACCGGCTGCGCCCATTCATAGAACGTATGCCAAACGTCGTCTACGTCGAGATGACCTTTCCTCACCAGCAGCCCCACATGCTCATAGAAGTCGAGCACCTCAAACGCACTCACCGGCGGCTCCTCCAGCTCCCACGTCCGCAGAGATTTCCCGTCCTCACTCAGCCGGTCGAGCGCCAGCCTGCGCCGCGTCGCCACAAAGCCTTCCGATTGAAAGAACCCCAGTTGCTTCTCCAGGTTTGCCACCGACCGGTACTGCCGCTCATGCTTCAGCTGCAGACCCGCATACCCAATGGCACTCGCGCTGGTCAGCACCAGGCAGCTGTTTGCGATCGCCTCAATCTCCGTCCAGTTCACCATCCGCCGCTCCACCCATTCATGCATTTCAATCTCAGATGCAGTCGGCTCCATTCTCACCCGCAGACAGCAGCAGACACGCCACATCCACAAGATGGCGCGTCCGCTTTAAGCTCTAGTTCCACACCTGCTGCGCCTGCACTGCTTCCACGTTGAACATCGCATCCGGCTCGGCCTGCATCATCTTCTGCATAAACGCCTGCGCCTCGGCCTCAGTGTCAAAGATCTTTCGCGTATACAGCCGTCCCGCCCGCATCTGGTCGCACATCCACAGTGTCTCGTTCATCGCCGCACCTCCATCCTTCTCTTCGCTCAACCCGAAACCCATCCCAAGGTTCCACCGAATCGTCCCGTACACCTCATCCTTGTGCTTCGTCATGTCTCTCTCACACTCAAATATTTGATAAAGCAAGAGGGGCACCCGATGCATCGGTCTGCCCCTCTTCTAACAAGTAACAACTACGACTAACAACTCGCCAGTATTACTTCGTGTCGACATACTCCGCGTCGATCACGCCTTCATCCTTCGGCTGCTCGGTCGTTCCCTCGGCCGCCGCCGCCCCGTCCGTCGGAACCCCGTCCGTCGGTGCCGCGCTGGCCGCCTTGTACATCGCCTCGGCTACCTTGTGGCTCGCTGTCGTCAGCCGGTCCTTCGCCGCGTTCATCTCCGTCGCCGAAGGCGTTCCGGTCAGGGTCTGTTTCGCGTCCGCGAGCGCCGACTCCGTCTCTGCCTTCTCGTCAGCGGAGACCTTCTCGCCCGCCTCCTTCAGCATCTTCTCGACGTTGTACACGGTCGAGTCCAGGCCATTGCGCGCCTCAATCTGGTCGCGCTGTTCCTTGTCCTCACCCGCATGCGCCTCGGCATCCTTCGCCATGCGCTCGACCTCTTCCTTGCTCAGGCCCGACGAGCTCGTGATCGTAATCTTCTGATCCTTGCCCGTCGCATTGTCCTTCGCTGTCACATTCAGAATGCCGTTCGCGTCGATGTCGAACGTGACCTCGATCTGCGGCACACCGCGCGGAGCCGGTGGAATCCCGCTCAGTTTGAACTTGCCCAGCGTGCGGTTCTGGCTGGCCAGCGGCCGCTCGCCCTGTAGCACATGCACCTCAACCTCGGTCTGTGAGTCCGCCGCCGTCGAAAACGTCTCCGTCTTCTTCGTCGGAATCGTCGTGTTGCGCGTGATCATGCCCGTCGCCACACCGCCCATCGTCTCGATGGAAAGCGTCAGCGGGGTCACGTCAAGCAGCAGCAGATCCTTCACGTCGCCCGAAAGCACGCCGGCCTGCACCGCAGCGCCGATCGCCACAACCTCGTCCGGGTTCACGCCCTTGTTGGGCTCCTTACCGAACAGGTCCTTCACCAGCTTCTGGATCGCCGGCATGCGCGTCTGCCCGCCGACCAGCACCACCTCATCGATCTTCGACGCATCGATGCCTGCATCCTTCAGCGCCTGCTTCGACGGCCCAACCGACTTCTGCAGCAGGTCGTCGACCAGCGACTCGAGCTTGGCTCGCGTCAGC
>CAXTJC010000155.1:5232-6879 GCA_964244225.1 uncultured Acidobacteriaceae bacterium | reverse complement strand
AAGCGCTTTGCGACCATCGGGTGGATGGACTGGAGTGAGGTGGAGCGCAGTGACTTCGCCGCGGTGACATGCGACCGCCTGGAGCAGATGATGGAGCATGGCGCGGTCGGGATCAAATTTTGGAAGGATCTTGGGCTGGTGTTGAAGGATGAGCGTGGCACGCTGCGACGGATCGATGACGAACGGTTCGCAGCTATCTTCGACAAGACCGGCGAGTTGAAGCTGCCGGTGATGTTTCACACGGCAGATCCGGATGCGTTCTTCGATCCGATCACGCCCGAAAACGAGCGCTACGAGGAGCTGGCGGCGCACCCGGAGTGGGGATTCTCGGACGTGCCGGTGACGAAGCGGGAGCTGCTGGAGCAGCGCAATCGAGTGTTTGCACGGCACCCGAAGACTCAGTTTGTCGGCGCGCATTTGGCGGAGTGTGGAGAGGATCTGGCGTATCTCTCGAAGCTGCTGGACACGCATGCGAATTTGCAGATTGATATCAGCGCACGGACGCCCGAACTGGGGCGGCAACCGTATACGGCGCGGGAGTTCTTCCTGAAGTATGCGGATCGGATTGTGTTTGGGACGGACCTGCTGCCGGAGATAGGAATGTATCGCGGGTACTACCGGTTTCTGCAGACCAAAGACGAGTACTTCGCCTATCCGACGCATGCATCGGGGCAGGGGCGATGGAGCATCTACGGGATCTATCTGCCGGATGAGGTGCTGTTGAAGGTGTACCGGGAGAACGCGCTGAAGCTGCTGGCGCCGTTCCGCTAAGAGCTAGCAATATCGTGATTAGAGCTGAGTTCTTAAAGGCGTAAAGGAGGGTTAGCCTCAAGCATTGAAACCTGTCTTTTGCTGCCGCTGCAGGCAGTAACTAGCAGGCATTGGCGTAGACGCGAAGGACGTCCTTCACCTTGTCAACGAGGAGCGACTCTGGATCGCCGGCGAGTTTCCCCGAGCGCAGACGCTCGTATTGGGCGGGCAGATACAGGCTGAGTATGCTTTGCGGTATCGGTGACGCCGAGAGATTGGAGATGAGGATGGCTATGGCGGCAGAGATCTCAGGGAAGTGCCAGTAGTAGCGGACGCGATCGCTGTAGCTGTAACGGCGAAGGAGAGCCTGCTGTGCAGGAGTGCCGCTGTAATAGGGCTGCCAGGAGCTTGGGTTGGCCAACATGGTGCGCTCGATTACTGCCTGGAGGTTGGACTGTTCTGCGGCTGGGATCAGTTCCGTTTCGATTGCGGAGAGGGCATCGAGCGCTTCGCGCAGAGCGAAGGTGAGGGCGGGACCGACCTTAAGGATGGCGAAGCCGTCTTCCACAAGTGCACGATAGGCGGTGGGGACCTGGTAGTCAGTGGAGTGCGCCTCAAAGACAAACTGTGGGGCATGCTGGGTGCGCCATGCGGTAAGCGAGGCGGCGCGGGAGCGGTTGTAGTCGATGACGCTATCGTGATCGAACTCGACGCCTGGCTGGACGACGATGGCAAGGACGCGAGACCAGGCGTCGCCGAGACCAGCGGCGAGGAAGGCCTGGCGATGAACGTCGAGGGTGTGCGCGGCGGCTTCGGGCGAGGAGATGTTGATGCCGGCGTCAAGGGCGTTGGTGGCGCCGCCGGGTGTGGGAACTTCGGTGCCAATGACGTAGACGG
>CAXTJC010000155.1:0-5222 GCA_964244225.1 uncultured Acidobacteriaceae bacterium | reverse complement strand
GGCAGAGTAGCACGCTGCGAGCGGCGATCTTTTCGTCAGAGAGAGGGGCGAGGTCGTCCAGACAGGCCATGCTGGCGTCGAGATGAATCTTGCTGAAGCCGGCGGCGGCGTAGGCGGCAACCATGGTTTCGGCGTGCCGCATGGCATCCTGTGCGGGCTGGTGCCGCCAGGGGTTGGGGCCGAGGTGATCGCCGCCGAGAATGAGCTTCTCGAAGGGAAGGCCGGCGTTGCGGGCGATCTCTTCGACGAAGTTACGGAAGCCGGCGGGCTGCATGCCGGTGTAGCCGCCGTTCTGATTGACTTGATTGCTGGTGGCTTCGATGAGGCAGAGGCTGTTGTTGGCGACGGCCTGTTCTGCGGCGGCCCGGAGAACGAGCGGGTGAGCGCTGCAGACCGAGTAGATGCCGACTGTCGTACCGGCGTTCTGAGAGAGGAGATGGGTCTGGAGTCTGCTGCTCATACTCATTCATAGATCGTGAAGTCGCTCACGACGCGGCTGATGACGCCTTGCGGGCTGGGCGCATCCGGTCGCAGGCCATGCGAGATGGAGTAGTAGAGGCCCAGGATTTGACCGAAGATGACGTCGACTGGCGGCCGGTAGGCGTCAGGAAAGGAACCCTGAATGGCAAGGAAGGTGTCGCAGACGGGAGCTGCGATCTCGCGGTCCGATTCGAGGCCGACGACGGTGCAGGAGGCAGTGATCTGCTTGCGCTGGATTTCGCGCAGGAGGTCAATTTCATACTGGGTGCGCGGCCGTTGCGAGGAGAGAAAGCAGATGAGATCGGTGTTGCGATCGAGAGCAGCCATCGGTCCATGACGAAGACCGAGGGAGGTTTGAGAGATGGTCTTGACCTGTCCGCCGGACATCTCCAGCACCTTAAGCGAGGCTTCTTGGGCGATAGCGGCGAGCGTTCCGGAGCCGATCATGCAGACCTGCCGGCTGCCGCGCTGGCTGGCGGTGGTTGCAAGCTCCGCGCTGTCGTCCAGCAAGGGGGTGGCGGCGGCGATCATCTGGTCGAGGATGGGTTTGTACTCATCGAGGTTCCAGGCGTGCGCCAGGCACTGGCCAAAGACGACCATGTTGGTAAACGAACTGGTCATCGCGAGACTGCGGTCATTGACGGAGTCGTCGAGGATGACAGTGCAGACACGCGCTTGATCAGTACTGGCTGCGACCATGCGCGCTTTGGGATTGCAGGTGACGATCAGATGGCAGATCTCGGGATAGTGCTCGATGGTCTGTTCGAGGACGTTGAGCCCCTCGGGGGAATCGCCAGAGCGCGAGAAGGAGATCCAGAGATAACGGCGACCAGGAATCAAGTGGTCGGAGAGGTTGGTGAGTAGATCGGTGCTGGCGACGGCGCTGGTCTCACAGCCCCAGCGTTGCCTTAGAAGAAGGGCAAGAGCGAGACCGATGTAGTGCGACGTCCCGGCGCCGACGAGCATGATGACCGGACGCTGTTCCAGTGCGGCCGTGACACCCGCCTGCTCAAGAAAGAGGCGAATGCGCTCCTGTTCGCGTTCGAAGATAGTAAGAGTTGTGCGCCAAGTGGTGGGCTGCTGTGCGATCTCGCGCGGTGTGAAGAGAAGTCCGCGTGTCTCCTGTTCCGATCTCGGTAGGTCGAGCAGACTCATCAAAGCGCTCAAGGGATTGGGGCTCCTGAAGGGTGTAACGAAACATAAAGAAATGAAACGCAAATAATAGTAGCATGGCACCGAGAGGCATCAGCGAACACGGAAGGCAGCGCAGGAACAGGAATGGACGTGAACGAGCGACGGTTCGATGTGACGATTGCTGGAGAGATCAATCTTGATCTGATCTTGTATGGCCTTCCGACGGTCATGCCGCTTGAACGTGAGCTGCTTGCTTCGGGATTTCGCATGACGCTTGGAGGATCGTCGGCCATTACGGCGCACAACCTGGCAATGCTCGGAACGCGTGTGGGGTTTATAACCCGTGCCGGTACGGATGACATGGGCCGACTCGCCATGGAATGGATGGTGAAGAGTGGCGTTGACGTTTCCGAGAGCAAACGCCTGGGGGCTGCTACCGGCGTCACTCTGCTTCTGCCGCACGGGGCGGAGCGCCACATACTCACGTATCCGGGAACGATGGCAGAGATGACCTGTGCGGATTTGCCGTGGGAGTATGTCTCGGCAGCTAGACACTTTCATTTATCTTCACTCTTTCTACAGCGCGGCCTGCATGCTGGGCTCCCGGAGCTGCTGCTTCGCTTGAAACAGGCCGGTCTGACGATCTCTCTCGACACGAACGATGATCCCGATGATTGTTGGGGTGGGGTGCTGAAGGAGGTGCTTAGCCTGATCGATGTTTTTTTGCCGAGTGAGCGTGAGTTATGCCGGATAACTGGATCGGCGGACTTCAATGAGGCACTTGCGCGTTTGGGGAAGGTGGTGCCAACGATCGTGGTGAAGCGCGGCGCCAGGGGAGCCGTGGTGCAAACAGAGGAGAAGCGGCAGGAGATCGCGGGGCTTCGCGTGACACCGGTGGACACTATTGGAGCTGGGGACAGCTTCAACGCGGGGTTCCTAAGTGCGTCTTTACGTGGATGCTCAGTGGTGGATGCCGCACGGGTGGGGAATGTAACCGGTGCACTCTCTACCCTATCGTTCGGTGGAACAGAGGCGTGGCGCGATGCGGAATTGCGTCATCGATTTCTGTCGGACAACGGCGTTCCAGAGCTTCTGGCAGGCGGATCTCGTCCGTAGAATGCTCTCGCGTGAGCCGACCCGAGCAGGGGCACGCGCCCTTGCTCCACATTCCTTTTCACTGGGACCGTGCTTACTGGGAAAATAGTTAGCCGGAAAGATCCGAGTCTCTGCTTATTCCGCGTGACGTGAAGCTGCGTCTCTATGATGTCCAGGAAGCGGCGGGCGAGTCATTTGTGGGACTTGCCTGGTGCGGTCATTCACGCAGACGTGCCCCAGGATCAAAGTCAGGCTTGGGATGCCGCGATCCAGACCTGCATGGCAGTCGGCTTGCGATTGGCCCAGGCGTAGTACGGGATGAGGCGCAGCAAGGCCGCTGAGGAAAAGGCCGGTCTCGCATCCGCAGACTGGTAGAGAGCGCCGGCGGGCAGAGGACTGGAGAGTGTGCCCGGATGCTCGAGAACAACCAGTCCATCGAGCAGGCCGGCATCGAAGTGGACCTTCGTCTCGCCGGTTGAAAGGGCCGAGTAGAGAGAGAGGCCTGAGCCGGCAGCAGCGTCTCCCATGGCAGTGCTGGGCGCCGCCGTCTGATCGAGAGCCTCCATGCAGTAGACGAGTGGGCCGCGCTCGAGTGCGATGCGGCCGGTATCCTCGGCCACGGCTGGGTTGGCGCGGATAACCTGTGGGCTCATGTCGAGCGCGAGTTCGATACTGTCCTTGCTTGTCCATCGCCGGTGAAGAGCGAGGTATTGGCCGGCAGTGACGCCTTCGACCGCCTTGCCATTTACGGTGACGCTGCTCTTGGCCGACCACGCCGGAATACGCAGAAAGACGGTAAACTCCTCGGGCGATGCGGGCTTTACGGAAAGGCGCACATTGCCGTCCCAGGGATAGTTGGTCGTCTGCTCGATCTCGAGCGGTGTTCCACTTTCAAGACGCCACTTGAGGTTCGCGTTGTCGTAGAGATGAACGTACACGCCCGCCTTCGATGTGCTGTAAAAGTAGCCGGGCAGCGAGGCAAGCGTGCGCTCGAGGTTGGGCGGGCAGCACGTCGTGTCGTACCAGGGATTGCGAATTGTGTCGCCGGTCGCCGGGTCGAAGGCGAGCGGATTGCGATAGCAATAGAGCGTCCCATCGAGCGACATGCCTGAGTTGATGCCGTTGTAAAGCGCACGTTCCATCACGTCGGTAAAGCGCGCCTCTCCGGTTACGTGCAGCATGCGCCAGTTCCACATCATGTTGCCGATGGCGGCGCAGCTTTCGCCATAAGCACGTGCATTGGGCAGCTCGTAGGCGTCCCCGAAGGCCTCGCCCTGGCTCCGCGCGCCGACCCCGCCGGTGATGTAGAGCTGGTGCTCGGAGAGATCGGTCCAGAGTGCCTCCAGCGTCTTCAGATACGCCGGATCGCCTGTCTCAAGGTAGAAGTCGGTTGCTCCACAGCAGGCGTACATCGCGCGAACCGCATGGCCTTCAAGCCTGGTGCGCGAGGGAAAAGGGATACCGCAGAACATGTATATGGTCTGCGACTGCTTGAGTGGAACACGCGCGTCACCGTGAAGAATGTAGCCGGCGAGATCGAGGTAGCGCGTCTGGCCCGTGGTGCGATAGAGCTCTATGAGAGCCATTTCGATCTCGGGATGGCCGGAGACGATGCCTTTCTGGTTCGGCCCCGGGCCATACGCCGGGATCAGAAAGTTGTCGACAAAGCGAATACCCGCATGCAGCAGATCCGGGTTGCCGGTGGCGCGATACATGGCGAGCCCACCCTGCAGCAGGTGACCGATGCAGTACAGTTCATGGCCGCTCACCTGGCTCTGCGGGAGCATGCGCTCCGACCGCCGGTCGTCGACGTAGAAGGTGTTGAGATAGCCGGAGGGCTCCTGCGCGGCGACGATCGTGGCGATCCATTCATTGAGAGTCTTACGCAGGGCGGGATCGTCCTGCGACTGAAGAACGAAGGCTGCGGCCTCCATCCACTTATAGACATCGGAGTCGGAGTAGAGAGGACCGCGCTGCGGAGCCGACGAGCGGCCCTCGAGGCGCAGGAAGTTATCGATCCTGCCGTGGTCGAGCAGCTCCTGCCGCATGGTTGGAAGGCTGGACTGGACGTTGGTCACACGTCGCCGCGACCAGAAGCCCGAGCGGAGGGTGACGGCGCTTACAGGAACGCTTCGCAATTTACTGTGCGGGGAGCGGCTGAGGTCGATCACGCCCTGGCTCTTCCAGTCGGGATGGAGCGGTACGGGGCCGGAGCTCTTACGCGCCGCGGAGAGAAGTCCGGGCGCGGCGGAGAGACGCTGCGAGGCTGCCAGGCCGGTTGCAGCGGCTGTTGCCAGAAACGATCGTCGAGTGCGGATGCGGCTCATGCAGGATCTCCAAGCGGTGCTGCGGTGTCGTTCAGAGTGCTGTCGTGTCAGGGACTCTTATTCGCAGCGCATCGGCTGTCTACCATGCCGAACTTGGATCTCCGCTGCGGCGATGAATCAGGTCTTCAACTGCGGAAACGCTGTGATACGAAGCTTGGCCGCGGCATACGGAACCAGGGTGATGGT
>CAXTJC010000154.1:0-6880 GCA_964244225.1 uncultured Acidobacteriaceae bacterium | reverse complement strand
TTGGTGGACCTGATCGGGATCGAACCGATGACCTCTTCCATGCCATGGAAGCGCGCTCCCAGCTGCGCCACAGGCCCACACTTATGGAAGGACTATTGTCATTCTCGCGGACAGAGCGGCATTCGTCAATGCGGCTCGTTGAATGCGGCTCGTTTCGCCGGGAACCTTTGCGTCGAGACCGGTGTCTAAGTCCTGTAGAGTGAGCGAGCACTCGGCCGCCGGCGGCGTAGTTACTCGTGGCGGTTGCACTTCGTCCCATCTTGGTCGTACTTTAGAGGACACTCCTTTGACGCAGGCAGGCGCTATCGTGGGAAATCTTGCAAGTGCGATCGGCTTCTCGACCGAAGAAGCCTCCCTCATTGCCGAGCTCAAGGCCGGCTCCGAGGATGCCTTTGCCATCCTCATCGCGCAGTACCACCAGCCGCTCTACTCTCTTATCGCCCGCAGCCTCGACGATCCGGCAGACGCCTCGGACATCACGCAGGAAGTCTTCATCAAGGTCTTTCGCTCCATCCGCAGCTTCAATGGCGGCTCCAGCCTGCGCACCTGGCTCTATCGCATCGCGCTCCATGAGGCCTCGAACCAGCGCCGCTGGTGGTCTCGCCACAAACGCCGCGAGATCACGCTCGATACCCCGCCCTCCGAGCAGGAGGAAGACGCGCCCACCCTCGCCATGATCCTTGCCGACGGCCACGGCACGCCGCTCGACCACGCCGAGCAGGGCGAGCTGCGCGCCAGTGTTGAACAGGCCCTGCGCGAGCTTCCCGAGTCCTTCCGCACCGTCGTCGTTCTTCGCGAGATCGAAGGCTTCGCCTACGAGGAGATCGCCGAGGTCCTCGGCGTCAACCTGGGCACCGTCAAAAGCCGCCTCACGCGCGGCCGCCATCTTCTTCGCGATCTCCTTCGTCCCTGCCTCAAGCCCGGCCGCTCTGAACCCGCTCTCGCCGCGCGGAGGTCCGCATGACCTATCCCGTCACCTCGCCGCAGCCCGCGCCGGCTCTCTGCACGCAAGTCCGGTCGTCCCTGTCCGACTATCTGGACGGTGCCGTTACCGGAGTGGAGATGCGGCACATCGCCGATCACCTTGAGCTCTGCCCCTCATGCGCCGCGGAGTTCGCCCTCACACGCCGGATGCAGCAGACTCTGGCAACTCTCCACGCGCCCCGCGTCCCCGCGGACCTCAACCTGCGCCTGCGTCTGGCTATCTCGCAGGAAGGCAGGCGCAGCTGGTCCAGCCGCCTCGACCGCCTCGCCCTAAGCTGGCAAAACGCTCTTCGACCGCTGGTCCTGCAAGTGGGTGCCGGCATGGCCGCGGCCGTGCTCTTTCTCGGCAGCATCCTCTTCCTGCTGGGCGCCATGAGCGCCGCCAACCCCGTCATGGCCAACGACGAGCCGCTCGGCGCCATTACCGCGCCCCACTACCTCTATTCGGTAGCCGGCATTCAGCCCGTGGCCACGGCGGAGGACAGCACCATCGTCGTCGAAGCCTCGGTCAACGCCCGCGGCGAGGTCTACGACTACCGCATCGTCTCCGGCCCGCAGGATGCCGCCATCCGCAACCAGGTCGTCGATCGCCTGCTCGCCAGCGTCTTCCGCCCGGCCAGCGTCTTCGGCGTTCCGGTCCGCGGCCACGTCGTCATGGCCTTCTCCGGCGTCTCCGTCCGCGGCTGAGCCGTCGCTGCCCTAAGTCCATATCTCCGCAGCCCCGCCGCTTGCACGCAGTCCACGCGCTCTCCTACACTCCATGGGTGCGTCGAAACCCTATCGTGATCCCGTCCTCCGGTGCCGCCGCGCCTTCCTCTCACCGCGCCCTCCTGCAGCCTCGCTCCCTCTGCGTCGCCCTCGTTCTCATAACCCTGCTCCGCATGCCAGCCTGGACGCAGACCGCAAGTCAGGTCAGGAACCCCTCCCAAAACCAATCCCAGAGCTCCTCGTCCGGCAGTGGCGGGCAGGAGTCCCCGAACCGCGGTGCCCAGCCGGAGGCCAGCGGCTCCGCCGTCACCCTTGAGACCAGCGAGCCGCTCTTCGACCTCGCCGTCGCCCTCAATACCTGCGGCTACAACGCCGATCTCGCCGCCTCCAATCCCATTCGCACCAGCATCCGCGATCAGGTCGCCGCCGCCGTCGCCGCCTCTCCTGAGGCCGCAAAGAGCCGCGACACCCTGTGCACCTACATCCAGCAGCACACGCTCTCAGATGCCGGCCTGAACATCGCCCAGTACGTCTCGCTCGCCCTCTACACCTCGCCCGAGCTGACCCCGACCGCCGACGAGACCGAACTCCCGCCCGACTCCACCCAGGTCGTCACCATCCTTCCGCTCGTCCATAACTTCGCCGACGCGATCCACCTGCACGCCCTCTGGGTGCAGAACCGCCCCGCCTATAACGCCATCCTCGACCGCATTCACGACCCGCTGACGAAGATGATCCTCAACACCAACATCTATCTCCGCGCGCCCGTATCGAGCTACGATGGCCGCCGTTTCCTCGTTCTGCTTGAGCCCATGCTCGCGCCCACTGCCGTCAACGCCCGCATCTACGGATCGAACTACATCATCACCGTCTCGCCCTCGGCCTCCGGCTCCTTCCACATGGAGCAGATCCGCCACACCTACCTCCACTACGAGGTCGAGCCGATGATCTACGCCCGCGCGGCCGCCATGGATCGCCTCGTACCCATCCTGAAGTCGGTGCAGGAGGCGCCCATCGACTTCGCCCACAAGTCCGACATCGTCTCGCTCCTCACCGAGTGCCTCATCAAAGCCATCGAGGCCCGCACCATGGACACCGGCCTCACGCCGCCGATAAAACCATCCGGCATGCGCGAGCGCGTCGACTTTGAGAAGTACGATGCTGCGAAAAATCTCTACGAGCGCCAGACCGAGGCCGCCCGGCGCAACGCAGCCGACCTCGCCACGCGTCATGGCTGGGTGCTGACGAACTACTTCTACCAGCAGCTCATCCAGCAGGAACACGAAAATGTCAGCCTCAAGGACAACATCGGCCAGATGGTCTACGGCATGGACGTCGACCGGCAGGCCCATGAGGCCCGGCAGGTCGCATTTCTTCCGGAAGAGTCCCACGACGTCGTCCGCCGCGTTGCCCTGCCGCCAACCGGCCTGCGCCTGGCGGAGATGAAGCTGCTTCAAGGCGATGCGCCGGCTGCCGAAGAGATCGCCGCCAAGTCGCTCGCCGATCCTGCCGGCGACCATGCCGAGGCCAACTACATCCTCGCCCGCATCGCGCTTCTCGAGCGCCAGCCCGAGCAGGCCATGTCGCACTTTCAGGCCACCCTCACAAGCGCCCGCAACCCGCATACCCTCGCCTGGTCCCACATCTATCTCGGCCGCTTGTACGACGTGCAGCCGGACCGCCGCAAGGCGCTCGAGCAGTACCAGGCAGCTCTGGCCGTTCCCGGCGCGCCCACCGAGACACGCACGGCGGCAGCCACCGGCCTCAAAACACCCTTCGCCCTACCGAAACAGCAGAAACAGGCGCCAGACGACGACGATAGGACAATCGACCCAAGCGGCAAGGCCGAAAAAGACGCCTACAAGCCAAACAGTAAGATGTAGCTGCCCAACTCGTGTCCTGATCTCAACTCCGCTGCGGGCAACTCTGAACAAATCTTTTGCATTTCTTACTTCCATTCTTTGCTTTTCTTCCTTCCATTCCGAGCGACGCGAGGAACCTGCTTTTTGTTTGGATCGGCTAAATACTTTTCGACTTGATCACACCTTCTTAGGCGACTCTGACTTAGGGCGACTCTGACTTAGGGCGACTCTGACTTAGAGCGACTCTGACTTAGAGCGACTCTGACTTAGAGCGACTCTGATCAAATGCTCTCCGTTAAGGGCATAGCTTCAGCTATGCCGTAAGTGCTTTCCGTGCAATGCGGCTTTAGCCGCTGAGGTTCGCTTGGTTATGACGAGCGGTCTCATCCTCAAAAGCCGTCATCTCGACCGAAGGGAAGCAGTCTCATCCCCCAAGATGCCGTCATCTCGACCGAAAACCGGGTCCACGGCGAGCGAAGTTGCTCGCTGGGGTGGGAAGACGAGCAGTCGTATCGCCCGTCGTAGCGGAGAGATCCCCGCATTCGTCACTGCTGCCGCAACTCCTCTTTAGGCGACATGCAAATATACTTTCTGGATAGCTTCTAAGGACCAAGCCGTTCCATCGCATCGGGAGATCAAGAGAGTGACCCGCACCCAACCTGCCACCGAAGCGAGACACCCGCGATCCATCCCAAAGCCCCGCGCCGCCGAGACCTTCGCCACCGGCTACGCCTTCCGCGATCCCTTGCTGCTCGATCTCGCCCTCACCCACAGCTCTCTCCTGCATGAAGATCCGTCGCTGCGCGGCGGCAGCCCGGCCAAGCCCGCGCCCGACAATGAACAGCTCGAGTTCCTCGGCGATGCCGTCCTCAGCCTGGTCGTGGCCGAGGTCCTGTTTCGCAACTTCCCCTCCGCGCGGGAGGGTGATCTGACCCGCCTGCGCGCCTCAATCGTCAGCAGCGAACATCTGGCGGCGGTCGCCGTGCGCCTGCATCTCGGCGCGCATCTTCGTCTTGGCCGTGGCGAGGATCGCAGCGGCGGCCGTCAGAAGCCTGCGCTACTCGCCGACGCCCTCGAAGCCGTCATCGCCGCGCTCTACCTCGATGGCGGCCTGCCCGCCTCCGCCGCCTTCATCGAGCGCGAGGTCGTCTCCCCGGCGCTCCCCGATCTGCGCCAGGCGCTCGCCCAGGGCGCGGCCATCGGCGACTACAAGTCCGCGCTGCAGGAGCGCCTTCAGGCCACCGGCCTCGGCCAGCCCCGCTATGTGCTTACCGATGAGAGCGGTCCCGATCACAAACGCCTCTTTCGCGTGGCCGTCGAGATCCACACCGCCAACGGATCGGCAACGCCGCTCGCCGAGTCCGAAGGCAGCACCAAAAAACGAGCCCAGCAGGAGGCCGCCCGCCTCGCCCTGCTGCACCTGGAAGAGCACCAGTCCGGCATCGACGCCCCCGCGGAGGATCGCGCATGATCCCAAAAGCGACCGCAGACGTGACGCCAAACCTGACTCCCGACCCGTCCGCTCCCGCACCGGACTTCCCAGCCCAGCACACCCCCGCCGCGGAGCTTGCGGCCGCGGAGAACACCCTGCTTCTTGCCCTGCAGGCGCTGCTCTCGATCATCATCGTCGCCATCTTCATCATCACCTTCACCGTGCAGCCCTTTCGGATCCCGTCGGCCTCCATGGTGCCCACCCTGCTTGTCGGCGACTTCCTGCTCGTCGACAAACAGACCGCCAATCTCGACCGTCTGCCGCTCGCTCCCGGCAAGATCCATCGCGGCGACATCGTCGTCTTCCACTTCCCGTCCAACCCCTCCGTTCACCTCGTCAAACGGGTCGTCGGCCTTCCCGGCGAGCGCCTCCGCATGCACGACGACCAGGTCTTCATCAATGGCAAGCCGCTGGCCGAGTCCTACGCCGTCTACCGGCCCTCCCCGCCCGACTCCTTTCGCGACAACTTCCCGCGCCTGACCATGACCGATCCGGACGTGGATGCCCGCTGGTGGATGCAGCTGCGCCATCTTGAAGACCACGGCGATCTGCGCATCCCCGCCAACAACTACTTCGTGCTCGGCGACAATCGAAACAACAGCGAGGACAGCCGCTACTGGGGCCTGGTGCCCGCCTCCGCCATCATCGGCAAGCCGCTGCTCGTCTATCTCTCCCTGCGCGAGCCCGAGTCAGGCTCCGATTCCGAATCTGACGACCGCAATACCCGCGCCGACCGTTTCGCCACGCAGCCCGGCGTCCTCGGCAACCTGCGCAGCCTCGCCCGCTGGCATCGCGCCCTGCACATCGTCCGCTAACCGCCCCCGGCCGCCCGTCCGCAGGTTCGGCAAGGACGATACACTGACATCCGGAGCCACCATGACCACCACAACCGAGCCCAACCAGCCCAACGCGACCGCCAGCCCCGCCCTCGACACCACCGCGACAGCGCCTGCGAAGCCCGATACGCCAGGCAAGAGTGACGACCGCACCGAGACCCCACTCGAGTCGCTCGCCTCCATCTGCACCGTTCTCGCCATCGGCCTCTTCGTCATGACCTTCGTCTTCCAGAATTACGAGATCCCCTCCGGCTCCATGCTGAAGACGCTCCTCATCGGCGACCACGTCCTCGTCGATCGCATCACCCTCGCCCCGCCCTCGCTCTGGGCCCGCTTCCTTCCCTACCGCGACGTCCATCGCGGCGACATCATCGTCTTCTACAAGCCCAATCCCGAAACGCCCGACCTCCACCTGGTCAAACGCGCCATCGGCCTCCCCGGCGACCACATCCATCTCCGCAACGGCATCGTCTACCTCAACGGCGTCGCCCAGAACGAGCCCTTCGCCGCCAAGCCCGTCGACGACGGCAACCCGCAGCACGCCTACGACGCCTACCGCGACGACTTCCCCACAGGCGGTCAGGCCTACAGCAACATCACCGCCCTCTGGTCCGAGGAGATGCCGAAGTACGTCCAGAACGGCGATCTTGTCGTCCCGCCCGGCAAGGTCTTCGCCCTCGGCGATAACCGTACCGAGTCGCTCGACGGCCGCTACTGGGGCTTCGTCCCCCGCGAGAACATCGAAGGCCGCCCCATGTTCGTCTACTGGTCCTTCCAGACCCCCGCCAGCCAGATCGACAAGCAGGGCCTCGGCGAGCGCATCGCCTTCATGGGCCACGTGCTGGTCCACATATTCGATCAGACCCGCTGGTCCCGCACCTTCCACATCATCAAGTAGCGCCCACCCATCCCGGCGCAGCACCCTGAGAATCTGCAGCACCCTAGAGAATCTCTAGGGAAGCTCTGAAGAAGTCATTTGCTTTTCTTTCTTCCATTCC
>CAXTJC010000153.1:0-6919 GCA_964244225.1 uncultured Acidobacteriaceae bacterium | reverse complement strand
CGCTACGCTCATACGGCTGCTGCGCTCCGCAGAGGGTTGTCCGTGGGATCGCGAGCAGACCTTCGACTCGATCAAGCGGCACACGCTTGAAGAGGTGTATGAGGTCTTTGACGCGATCGAGCGGCGGTCCTGGGACGAGCTTCGGGATGAGCTAGGCGATCTGCTGCTGCAGGTGCTGTTCTACGCACAGATGGCGGAGGAGGCCGGGTACTTCGGGATCGAGGACGTTGCGGGGGCGCTCAACGCGAAGCTGATCCGGCGGCATCCGCATGTATTTGGGGATGTGGACGCGACGGACTCAGATGCTGTGTTGCGGAATTGGGAGCTGATTAAGCGGGAGGAGAAGCGCGGCGCGGGTGCGGAGCAGCCGGGACTTCTCGAGGATGTGCCGCGATCGATGCCGGCGGTGATGGAGGCGGCCAAGCTGGGAAGTCGAGCGGCGAAGGTGGGGTTTGACTGGCCGGATGCGGGCGGGTTGCTCGTGAAAATGGCGGAGGAGCTGCAGGAGGTGCGGGCAGAGTTGGCGGAGAGCTCTATCGATCGAGAGCGGCTGGAGGACGAGCTGGGGGATGTACTGTTTACGGCGGTTAACCTGGCCCGGCATCTGAAGGTGGACGCGGAGGGTGCGTTACGCGGGGCGAATGCGAAGTTCCGGAGACGGTTCAGGGTGATGGAGGCTGAGGTGGGCGGCCGGGATGCTATGAATAGCCTGACAGCAGAGGGCTGGGACGCGCTGTGGCGCTCTGCGAAGGCGAAAGAGGGCGGCGCGTGATGGCAGCGGTTGCAGAGGATCGGCTGGCGGAGATCGAGGTTCGGCCGGTGACGCGGCTTGAGGAGTATGAGCGATGCGTTGCACTGCAGATCGCGGTGTGGGGATATAGCGATGGCGATGTGATTCCGCGACGGGTGTTCGTGGTGGCGGAGCGGATTGGCGGCCAGGTTCTGGGGGCATTCGCTCAGGGAACGATGGTGGGGTTTGCGATGGGCTTGCCGGGATACCGCGATGGAAGAGCCTATCTGCACTCGCACATGCTGGCCGTGCTGCCGGAGTTCCGCAACGCCGGACTGGGACGGAGATTGAAGCTGGCGCAGCGTGAGGACGCCATCGAGCGCGGATTCGAGTTGATGGAGTGGACCTTCGATCCGCTGGAGATCAAGAATGCGCACCTCAATCTGCATCGTCTGGGCGCGATCTGCAGAAGATACCAGGAGGACTTTTATGGGCCGTCGAGCTCTCCGCTGCAGGGCGGTCTGCCGACGGACCGGCTGTATGCGGAGTGGTGGCTGCGATCGCCGCATGTGGAGCGGACCCTTCAGGGGAAGCCGACGGAACTGAGAGAGCTCACGCGCGTATGCGTGCCAAGTGAGATCTATGCGTGGAAGCGGGAGATGAAGGATCGCGAGCGGGCCAGGGCGACGCAGGCTCAGGTTCGACAGGAGCTGATGGACGGCTTCTCATGGGGGCTGGCCGCAGTTGGGTATGAGCGGGACGCGGAGGGGAACGGAAGCTACTTGTTGGGGCCGTGGTCCGCGGCTGAAACGGCAGACAAGGCGCTCTAAAGAAGATCTGATCAAGGCAAAGAATCTTTATTCTTTAGGGAAAATGTTTCGCCGTTCCGAACGAAACGCAGGTTTCTCGCGTTGCTCGGAATGGAAGAAAGGAAAGCAAAGGATTTGATCAGAGTCTCTGCATGGCTTTATCAGTAGCAGATGGCGTGGCATGCGGAACAGACGATTTGCGAGGAAGAGCACGCCAGGATTGCGCTCGAAGAGGGTACGGAGAGATAGACTTTCTCTACCGCCAAGGAATAGGAAGCTTATGTTTACCATCGATGCGATTCATCTGCGCGAGATCAACCTGCAGCTTGCACATCCGTTTGAGACCAGCTTCGGAATAACGACTGGCCGCCGCATTTTGCTGCTTGAGCTGGAGAGTGACGGCCTGACCGCGTGGGGTGAGTGCGTCGCGGGAGAGCATCCGTACTTCTCGGACGAGATGATCGATACGGCGTGGATCGTGACCGAGGGCGAGCTGGCGCCGCGGTTGCTGGAGGCAGAGCTCGACGGCGGCGGATCGGTGCCGGACGTATTCAAGCAGGTGCGCGGTCATCGGATGGCCAAGGCGGCGCTCGAGAACGCGGTGTGGGAGATGGCGGCGCAGCGGGAGCAGACCTCGCTCGCCAGGCTGCTGGGCGGGACGCGCCGTGTGGTCCCGTGCGGGGTGTCAATCGGAATCCAGCCGTCGATCAAGCAGCTGATGGATGTGATTGCGATGGAGCTCGATGCGGGGTATCAGCGAATCAAGCTGAAGTGCAAACCGGACTGGGATGACGCGGTGTTCGATGCGGTGCGGGAGAGATGGCCGGAGATTCTGCTGAGCTGCGACGCGAACTCGGCGTACCGGATGCGGGACTTTGACCGGATTGCGGCGTGGGACAGGTACAAGCTGCTAATGATCGAGCAGCCCTTGTGGTTCGACGACTTTTACTTTCACTCCATGCTGCAGAAACGAATTGCGACCGCACTCTGCCTCGACGAATCGATTCGTAACCGGAGAGATGCGCTGGCGGCGATCGATATGGAGTCATGCCGCATTATCAATATCAAAGTAGGTCGCGTGGGCGGCTTTTCCGAAGCGATCGCGGTGCACAATGCGGCTGCGGAGCGGGGAATCCCGGTTTGGTGCGGAGGAATGCTCGAGACGGGGATCGGGCGCGCGCATAATATCGCGCTGTCGTCGTTGCCGAACTTTACATTGCCGGGTGATGTATCGGCGTCGGCACGATATTGGGCGCAGGACATTATCGAGCCCGAAGTATCTGTCAGCGCGGCGGGGGAGATTGCGGTTCCGGATGGGATAGGGAGCGGGTTTTTAATCGATAAGAAGAGGATTGAGGCGCTGACTGTACGGCGAAGCAGCGTGACGCGGAAGGTTCGTGTGTCGGTTTAGGATTTATGCGAGGAGTCTACGAGGCTCCTTGATTGAGTGGCGTTACTTCAGAAGGAGTGCGATTGCCTGCTGGAAGGTAAGCGGTGCAGGCAGCGGCTGGAAGTCAGAGGCCGTGATTTCGGTCGAGATGTCGAGCGTCTTCAGCATAAGGGCGCGGACACGGGCCTGATCGATGAAGTGGGAGTAGATCCAGCGGTTATTGCCAACATCGACCTGTTCAAAAGAGAGTTTGCCGCCAGGATAGACATGGGCGACCATACCCCAACCGATATTGACACTGCGGAAGATCTCCCCATCAACGTGCGTGACGAAGCCGGTAGCTTCATCGATCCAGATGCGGCCACGGAAGCCGGTGAGGGCCTGTGAGGGAGTCGTAGGTGGATTCCACTTTGGGTTCGGTTCGAAGTCAAGAACGATAAGGCGGTTGCCGGAGAGGGAACGCGCCTCACCCTGACCAGGCGCCAGAGTATAGATCATGGCAACCGGCATGAGGCGGATGAGGTCAGCGGCGAGCTTTCTGCCGGAGACATCTTCCTTGATGTGTTTGGCGAAGGCGTCGGGAGAGGAGGCCAGATCTTCGAGGCGCTTGCGTTCGGCGTCGCTGGCCTCCGGCGAGAGCGGCTTGCCGCCTTCCATCAGCGTGCGGGCGATGCTGCCGTCCTTTGATTCGACGACGTCGCGGACACGATCTCCCTTCTGGTTGATGATGTGCGTGCGATAACGGAGATAGGATCCCTCGTGCGCGAGAACACTGAGCTCGTTCTTGGTAGCGAGTACAGCCCAATCCTGAGGTGATCGTTGCGGGGAAGAGGTATTTGGGGATGAGGGCTGCAGCTTAGGCTGCGGGGTCGGCGCTCCCGCGGAGAGATTCCAGGATGAGAGCAGCTGCGTGGACAGAGCAGCGACACAGGCGAGAGAGGAGGCGACCTTTAAGCGAGGGATGAACACGGATCTCCGTTCCCGGAGACTTGCCCGGGTCTCTTATTTTAGATGGGCGGAGGGAGATGCAGGAAGGTTGGCCGGTTTGCCTGTGAGAACGGTGTCCCGTATAGTTCGGCCAAGAGCACCTGTCTCTGGGTGAGGATCTGAGATTTCGCGCGTGCTCGGTGGAGTGAGGAACGCTGTTGGACGTTTCACAAAGGTCCATCTGCCAGGGAGAGAGGCGGAGGGCATACAGTGGCAAAGGGAGACGGAACGAGCTATGCGCAACTTCTTCGGTGGCGGATCGAAGCCGGGACATGCCCGCGATAGGGGCAGCGATCATTCGGTGCGGCACTCAAGCGGATGGAAGGAGATGCTGAAGAACCTGCAGCGCCGCGAGTCGCTGCGCGTGCTGGACATCGGACCGACGTCTTCAACCAATATTAATTTTATTACGGGGATGGGCCACAGCATTTATATGTCGAACCTGGTGGAGGAGGCGGCGCGGCCGGAGTGGACGAAAAGAGATCCAGATGGAGAGCAAAAGTTCGATGTGTCGGCTTTCCTTGAGGCTAATTTGAAGTTTTCAGGAAGGATGTTTGATGTTGTTCTGCTTTGGGATGCGTCCGACTACTTACCCGAGGCATTGCTGCCGCAGCTTATGCACCGTATGCATGAGGTGATGGCTCCCGAAGGGCAGATGCTGGCATTTTTCCATGCAAAGCCTACAGCCGGATCGAGCGCGCCGCGCATCGATAAAGGATTCTTTCGCTACAGCCTGACGGGGGCTGAGACTGTCGATCTGCAGAGAGCAGGAGAATTCCCCATTTTGTCGATGTATACGAACCGGCAGATTGAGACACTGCTCAAGGACTTCAGCAACTTTCGATTTTTTCTCGCGAAGGACAATCTTCGTGAGGTGATTGCGACCAGATAAGACAATATCCCTCTGGCGAGCACCAGACAGGTAGAAAAGACCAGGGAAAGAAATCTGAAAACAATTCTACTTCTACGTATCAGTTTGCTTTTGTAAGGTATGAATCAAGAGAGAGGGCGCAGCCGGCGACGTGCCGGGTGCGCCCTCTCTCTTTGCCTTAAGGTTTGCTTTACTTTGCTGCGGCTACGGCTTTTACCGGTGTCTTCTTACGCTCCGCCCATCGGCGTTTCATGGCATCGGCGATACGTTTACGGCCTTCCGGCGAGAGCTTTCGCCCTGCAGTCTTTTTGGCAGCAACCGGAGCGGCTGCATTTTTACTTCCTTTGGGTCGCCCTGGCCGGCGTGTGCTGGCCTGTGCTTCTACACCTGAGAGCAAGGTGCGGGCCTGCTGCAGCTTGGCTATCTGGGCATCAATTTCTGCAATAATCGTTCGTACTTCCAAGTGTCACCTCCATGCAGAGTTACACGCCTTGACAACTGACACGCCCTCTGCTCCAGATAAAGAGTACTGAAAGAAACAGAACGAAGCAAGAAACTAAGTCATTTTCTGAAAATATCAGGCATGCGGAAGTGTCTCATTGTAGGTCTCAGGAGTAGCTTGACTGTCGATATCTGTGTCTGGCAACAGTATTTTGTCAAAGTCATCATCAGGTAACAGGTATTGCATAGTTCCGAGACCTCGCCGGTTTGCATCCTGCGTGCGGCGATTTAGATCAGCTATAAGCTTTTCTTTATCCTGCACATAGTCTGAGGCGATACGGCCGATGGCATAGCTCAGAACATCGCTGTGATGCAGGTCCTGCATGCCGGGTGAGCGCCGGAGGCGGAGCCAGAGCCGATGGACTAATTGAATTTCGTCGGCGTGGATGGTGGGTGCGTGCGGTCCGATATGGAAGCTAAGAGCTTCTCCGTCAGGCTTGATGACATAGAACGTGAACTGACGTTTGGGTTCCGGAAGAACCTCCCACGCCTGACCCATGTGGTAGGCCTGTTCTTCAGCTGTGAGCTTCGTAGACAGGCCTGAGACGACAGCCGCCGCGTCGAGGGAGTTAGCGGTCTGAACGAGTGCGGCGAAGATGTCTCCCGCGGGAACTACTAGAAGCGAGATGTGTTTGCCAAAGCTTTCGGCAACGGAGACGGCCTTGGTAAAGAGCATCTGCTCGTGCTCGCTGAAGAGTTGTTCGGAGGCGTCGACGTACTCCGAGCCACCGGCACCCATCATGCGGGCCGCGAGAACGACAAGGTCCTGCTCGTCGGTATTGGTGTGGGTCAGCGCCCATTTCAGTGAAAAAGGAACGGCTGCATCGCGCATGGTGACAACGACGGCGCCGGGACGAATATCGAGAGCTTCGCGGCCGACGGTGTCCTGGTGCTCGAGTTGAAAGTGCTCCCGCATCTGGCGCTTCGTTAGTTTGTGGCGGCGCTTGTTATCGCGTTCAGATATTGAAAAGATGACAAAGAAGGCGGCAGCGAAGATGACTCCGCTGACGGTAGCGACGGACTTTGTGAATAAGTTGACGATCGCCGTCGTAAGCAGGACCAGAAAGACAGAGAGCAAACCGAAGGGTATTTCGGTCTTGCCGATCTTGATATTGAGCGGAACCTTCCAGCCGCGTTCGCCGTGGTACTTCCAGCGGAGGACGAGCATGGCGAGTGAGTTGAAGGTGAAGCTCCAGATGACGCCGAAGGCGTAGGCCTCGCCGAGCATAATGACATCGCCGCGGGTAACGACGATGGTGAACATCTGCAGGCCGGCGACGAGATTGACGATGCGATAGCTGGTGCCGAACCTGCGCTGCGGCTTGCGAAACCAGTCGGCGAGGACGCCATCCTCAGCGACGCGCATGAGGACGCCGGTTGAGCCTACTATGGCGGTGTTGACGGCGCCGCCAAGGATTAGGAAGCCGACAATGACGACGAAGACGCGAAAGGCGACGCGGATGGCGAGCGGGCCGGTCATGTACATGGCCATGCCGGCGATGAGGTTGTCGCGATAGACCGGGACGCGAACGGAGTCCGGGATAAGCATGACAGCGAGCAGCGAGCCGATGCCGGTAAAGATGAAGCTATAGATGGCTATAACGATTGCGGCGCGCTTAAGGTTCTTGAGC
>CAXTJC010000152.1:0-6931 GCA_964244225.1 uncultured Acidobacteriaceae bacterium | reverse complement strand
GAGGTGCTGGAGCCGCCGAGGACGTAGAAGGTCCAATCCGCGCCGAAGATGCGGGCGGCATTGCGTTCAGACTCGCCGGGCGGCCCGATGTGGTCGAGCCAGGAGCCGAGGGGCGCGGTGGAGATGCCGAGGTCCGACCGCATCAGGTTTTCGCCAAAGAAGCGGTGGAACTCCTGGCCGATGGGGTGCTTCAAGAAGGCGACTCCACCCATGTGGCCGGGCGCGTCCCAGGAGTAGGCGCCCTGGTCGTTGTACTTCAACAGCTCGCGGAAGTAGGGCGGAAGCAGCTGCTCGTGATAGCGCTCGACGGCAAAGTCGACGCGGCTGGCGATGAAGGCAGGGGTGTCGCCAAAGAGATGGATGTACTCGTGAACCTGCTTGACGACCTCGATCGGCAGTTCGGAGACGAGGGTGCGGTCGGCGATCAGGAAGATCGGGACCTTCTTGTTGCGATGTCGGACGGCGCGCAGAATCTGCAACGCGGCGGACTCGGCGAACTGGTTATCGCCTTCGAGGTCCCAGTCGAGCAGGATGGCCGAGTAGGACGGGTCGGAGGTGACAAGCGAGAGGCCGTCTTCGGGTGTGGAGGTGCGAACGACCTCATAGCCTTCTGTCTGAATGGCCTCCACAAAGCGCTCCATGGCGCGGTCAGAGACAGAGTCGGTACGCCCCACTTCACTCGCTATCAACACCACCCAACGACCTTCGTTCATCACACCTCGTCTGCTAAACCTTCGCTGAGAATACAGAAATTTAAGAAAAGGTATGTAAAAGCGCAGGATGGTTTACAGTGGAGCGCATGAGATGTACTTAGAACGCGCCCTTCAACGTTCAAAAGCATCTTATCCAAAGAGGAAATGCATATGCCAAGGTCGAGCGCTCTCGCAGCTGTCTCCCTGGCCACGACTCTGATTGCTTCTGCCTGGGGGCAGACTGTGATCTCAGCCCGACCGGGAACCATAACTTATATTGAAGGCCAGGCATCGCTTGGGACCCACACGGCTGGGCAGAGCCTGAATAGCCAGTCCGGCTCGGTATCGCTCATGGCGGGACAGACGCTTGAAACGACTGTGGGCCGAGCGGAGGTACAGCTGACTCCCGGGATCTTCTTGCGTCTGGGACAGAACAGCGCGGTTAAGATGGTGTCTCCAAGCCTGATTCATACGGTCATTGAGGTTCAGCGCGGCCGGGCCGAGGTCGAGGTCGATCAGCTCTATGAGCAAAATGATGTTCGGATCTCGCTGAGCAGCAGACAGGGCGGCAGCGCGCAGACACAACTGGTGAAGCCGGGCCTCTACGAGTTTGACGCAGAGTCGGGTGTAGTTCGGGTGTTTGAGGGTAAAGCGGAGGTCTCGACCGGGCCTGGCGTGGAAAAGCCCATAATCTTGAAGGGCGGCCACCTACTTGCACTCGATAGCGATTCGCTGAAGCCCAAAGGTTTTGACAAAAAGAGGTCGGCTGATGAGCTGACTGCCTGGAGCGATCTGCGGTCGCAGTACACTGGCCAGGAAAATGCTAGTCTGGTACAGAGTGGTGGCGGCTACGGCAGTGGGTTCGCAGGAGGCGGCTACGATGTCGGTTACGGCTCCTACCCGTGGTTTCCGGGCGGTGGCTTCTACAGCCCGTATGGACTCGGTTTTGGCTCAGGATTCTATGGCGGGCCGTTTGGATTTGCGGGTCTTGGCTATGGAGGCTTCGGCTCTGGCTTCTATGGCTATCCGGGCTATGGATTTGGTGGCCTGGGCGGCTATGGCTACGGTGGATATGGTGGCGGTTATGGTGGTGGATACGGCTATGCCGGCGTCTCTCGTCCTTATCAAGGCCTAGGATATCGGGGCGGCTATAGCGGTCAATTCAACAATCGGGGCGGGGTGGGTCGTCCTGCACCCGGTCAAGGCAGCGTAGGAGTGACTACCCGAGCGGGCGGAGCTTCGACTGGAACGATGCAGGGTGGTGGTGGATTGCATGGCAGTGCGGGTTCCATGGCAGGTGGCGGCGGATTCCATGGTGGCGGTGGATCGATGAGCGGCGGTGGTGGCGGTGCTCATGCCAGCGGCGGTGGCGGCGGTGGTCACCGTTAGACAGTGATTAAACAGATAGATAGAAAAGGACTCAGGCCTTGGCCTGAGTCCTTTTTTGCATCGAGTCCGCGATGACTTTGTTTATCGTTGTAAAAGCCGACGCCTAGCTACGCCTGCTGTTGCAAGGAGAGCTGTGGCTGTGAGCGAGAGTGTACCGGGCTCGGGTACGGGGCTCGTTTGGAGATCGATGCCGACGACCAGTGCGTTATCTAGGCCGTCGATGTAGAAGACGTTGCCGTTGGCGGATGCAAAGCCTCCGTCGATCGATCCTCCACTGATCCGGTCTGCGACGGGATCTGACCCGTCCCAGATGCCTCGCGTAACTGTACCATCTGACGCCTGATAGAAGCCGGAGAAGAGATTTCCTAAAGTGCTGGTGAGCTGCCAGCCAGGGCCGCTCGGAAGGTTTGCGTGGCCCGAGCGCGGGTTGGCGTCAGGGCTGGCGAGCGGCAGCGTCGTGGAGTAAGAGAGTGTCGATTGACCCGCATTTCCAGAGGCGTAGCAGGAGCCAAAGGAAGCCGCTCCACCGCAAGGGGAAGGCGAACCGAATGGAGTCGAGAGAAGGACCGCGTAGTCACCGAAGTCGTCTCCCATAACAAAGTGTTCGCTTTGCGTATTGGCGACCACGAACAGCTTGTACTCGTCGGCGAAGGCTGTGGAAGGTAGCGTTGCCGCAGTAAAAGAAATCGCAGCGACAAGGGGAAGAAGGTTCCTAGAACACATCGGCATCAATGGTCACCTGTTAGAGCGCACGGCATGAGAGTGGAGATGGCGGGGAGATGAGAAACGAGCGAAGTTTAGCCTTTGTAGCTGCACTTCGAAGGCCAGACAGTACTCACTGCAAGTGACTGATTTGCATGATTGAGGTGAACTAAAGTTTCATTACGCAAAAGGTGCTGCGCAGAAGTTTGCAGACCTGCTGTGAACTTTCAAAGTCCGGGGAGTTGCCAGCAGGGTGGTCGAGCATCAGCAACATCAGCCATGTCTCCGGGTTTACACCGATGTAGCTTGCGCGTTGTGCGTGAGCGATGGTCGGTCCGGCTTCGGCCAAGGCTGATAAGGAGACACGATGCGATTCGTCAGATATACGGTTTTATTTTCAGTGGTGTTGCTCTCAATGCTGGTTCCGGTGACGGCCGCTCACGCGCAGGTCTCAGTGGGAGTTGGCGTCTATCCGGGATATTCCTATGGACCGCCGGCCTGCTCGTACGGATATTACGACTACGCGCCGTACGCGTGCGCTCCGTATGGGTACTACGGTCCGAGCTGGTTTAACGGAGGTGTTTTCATCGGCGCCGGCCCATGGCTGCGGGGCGGCTATGGATACTATGGGCGGGGATATGGGTATCGCGGGGCATATGGGTACTATGGCCGAGGTTACGGCTATGGATACGGCCGCGGATATGGGTACGCACGCGGCGGATACGGCGGAGGCTATCGCGGCGGCTTCAGTGGCTACCATGGCGGATATGGCGGTGGTCGTGGATTCGGCGGCCGGCGGTAGAAAACAGCGGAGTAATGGTGAGCGGCTGCCCTTCGGCGGCCGCTTTGCTTCGCCTGGAGACATTGCGTCCTACGTAGTATGGGAGGTACTCAATGATTCGAGAGTGTACGAGCTGTGGGCAGCGAAATCGGGTTGGTGCGGAGCACCTGGCAAACATGGGGCGATGTGGTGCGTGCAAGGCTGCGCTTCCGGCAGTTGAGGAGCCGCTGACTGTTACAGCGGCTGAGTTCGATGACATAATCGCAAACAGTAGGGTGCCGGTCCTGGTAGATTTTTGGGCGGCGTGGCGCGGGCCATGCCAGGCGGCCGCGCCTGAGGTAGCAAGTACGGCAAAAGCGATGGCCGGCAAGGCCGTGGTGCTGAAGGTGGACACGGAAAAAGAGCAGGCGCTCGCCGGCCGGTACCGTGTACAGAGTATTCCGAACTTTATGGTCTTTGCCGGCGGAAAGCCAGTGCGGCAGCAACCAGGGCTGGTCGGCGCGGCAGTGATGGAAGGATGGCTGCGCGAGGCGGGAGCCTTGGCAAGGTGATGCTGATCGCGTGCTGCATCCAAAGAAACAGATTAGGTTGGGTATCCAGCCAAAACCAAGCAGCGCTGTTCCAGGAGGTGCCATGAGCAAGCTTTCGCGGGATGTTCGAGCCGAAGATCATGTAAAAGGGGAGGCCAGTGCACGTTACACGCTGGTCGAGTATGGAGACTATCAGTGTCCTTCGTGTGGAGAGGCGGCGCCTATCGTGAAGAAGGTGCAGACGCATTTCGGCAAGGATCTGCGATTCGTCTTTCGCAACTTCCCGCTCGAGCAGCATGAGTTTGCAGAGGAGGCCGCGGAGACGGCCGAGTATGCCGCAAGTGAAGGCAAGTTCTGGGTGATGCATGACGCGCTTTATGAGAATCAGGCGAAGTTCGAGGACAGCTTTTTTCCGAAGCTGGCGAAGCAGCTTGGACTGCAGCAGAAGGCGCTCGAAGAAGCATTAAGCGGCGGGACCTTTGCAGGGCGTGTTGACGAGGATGTGACAAGTGGCGAGAAGAGCGGGGTGCGGGGAACGCCAACGTTCTACATCAATGGGCGGCAGCATATGGGATCGTTTGCGTATGAAGATTTAGTAGAGGCGATCGCGGCTGCTTCGGGTGAGAAAACTTAGGCAGACAACGATATTTTGAACCAGCAAGAGTCGTGTGGTTATCGTTCCCGCTGAAGAGGAGCAGTTCTGCCTATGGCAAGAGTGCATCAAACAGGCAGCAGTTCCATCTCACAGGATTCCGGAGTTTTCTATGTCTGCTTCAGCAGCTACTGCCCATGTTGCCACTCCGTTGCTGGGGGTGAGCACCGGTCTTCGATCGTTTACAGCGCTGGCGGTGGTGTCGTGGTTTGCGCGAAGCGGGGAGCTGCCGGTGGCGGGGACGTGGGCTTCGTGGGTGGCGCACCCAGTGGCTATTGGCGCACTCTCCGCCGCGGCGGTGGGCGAGTACATCGGGGACAAGCTGCCGAACACACCGGCGCGGACAGCTCCGCTGCCGCTGGCGGGACGTGTGATGCTGGGCGGGCTGATTGGGGCGATCGTTGCTACAGCGTTGCGGCGAGATGTAGTCGGCGGAGTTGCGATGGGGGCCGCGGGTGCGCTTGCGGGAGCCTATGGCGGGTTCTATCTGCGGCGCGGGCTGACCACGGGAGCGGGGCTGCCGGATCTGCCGGTGGCGCTCAGTGGGGACGTGGCGGCGGTGGCATTGGCAGTACGATCGCTGCGGCGGCTGACGGCGTGAGCGGACGCTGAGCCCTCGGGGAGGCACCCTCATCCCTGATAGATCAGTCTAAATTTATCGATCAATTGGTTTTAGATCCGGACCTACAAGAACATTTTGACTTAAGAATCGACAAGCAACAGCAGATCCCGATGGAATGTCATCAAAATCGTGCCATAAGAAGACGAGGTATTTTGGCGGTTTGGTTCGCTAACCCAACGTTAGCGGGTCGCGGCGGCGGCGAAGAGGGGTAGGAACTCCGCAGTTCGCTGCTGGCGGTAGCGGAAGGTGCTGCCGAGCTGATGGCGGACGAAGAGGGTATTGCCGAGTGTGCCGAGTGGACCGAGGGGGAGGGTGTACTCCAGTTGGTCGGTGAGGCGAGTGCCAGGGAGGCTGTCGCCTTTGGGATCGGTGTGGGGCTCTGACCGGAGGCGATGGCAGTGACGCCACTGCTTGAAGGGGCCACGGTGCTGGACGTCGCAGAAGTGTTCGTTCCAGGCGAACTCGGTGATCTCGGCGTCCCAGGGGAGGCGAATGGGGACGAAGGGAATAGCGCGAAAGGAGATGGTCATGCGGGTGCCGGCACCGGCGACGACTCCGGGCAGGGTGGGGGTGCCGGCGGGCCGCGGTGGGGGAGGAGCGAAGGAGGCCTCCTCAATGCGGGCCTTCTGCCAGGCGGGCATGAGGCGCGGAAGGTTCTCGGGGTTGGCGAAGAAGGCGAAGACGAGCTCGAGGGGAAAGGGAAGCCACTGCTCTGCATGAAAGGTGTGGGCCATGTCTTTAGTCTGAGATGCGGGGAGGGAGTGGGATTGTGCGGGCTGTGTTCAGGTGGATTGGCGGGCGGAAGCAAAATGCGAGGATTTTCACTGCCCTCAGAATGACAAACAGGAAAGAAGCTGTGCTTAGAGCAATTTCCTGACGCTGTGCCGTTGTTTGACAGCGGTGGAGGCCATTTTCCTTGAGAGAAAATGGCGCAGGCGGGAGCGGCCTGCTGTACACCTTCAGGAAAATAGCTATAGGGGCTCGTTCCTCGACTTCGCTCGGAATGACAACAAGAGGAGAGAGACCTGGTATGTCGCTGCGCTCCGTCGCAAAAGGCGAAATGCGGGGATTCGTTCGCTGCGCTCAGAATGACAAACCAATGAAGGGTGCTCAGAATGACAAACCAAGGGAGGGGTGCTCAGAATGCCTCCCAATAAGGGGGCGCTCAGAACGACAAACCAAAGGAGAAGAAGGCACCCGGTGATCTGGGCGCCTTCTTGGTGGAAGGGAGGTTGTGTTGCAGGTGCTTGGTGCAGATGGCAGTGCAGAGTTTCGAGCGAAGATTTGGGGTTTGCGGAAAAGGTCTCCCGCAAGCCCTTCGACACTTTAGTTAGGCATCAGCACTGTGTCAATGACGTGAGCGACACCGTTGGACTGATAGACATCCGCGGTGGTGACGGTGGAGGTTCCACCCTTCTCATCGGTGAGGACAAGCTTGGTGCCGTCCATCTTGGCCGTCAGCTTGCCGCCCTGCACGGTGGTGAGGGTTGCGGTGCCCTTGCCCTTCTTGATGGCCTTGGCGATGGCCTTCGAGTCCAGCTTGCCGGAGACAACGTGATAGGT
>CAXTJC010000151.1:0-6966 GCA_964244225.1 uncultured Acidobacteriaceae bacterium | reverse complement strand
GGCAAGCTCATTTTTCTGTAAGAGCTGCGACACCTGGAAGCTCTTTTCCCTCAAGGAACTCAAGCGAGGCGCCGCCGCCGGTTGAGATATGCGTGATCTTGTCGGCGACGCCGGACTGCTGCACAGCCGCAACGGAGTCCCCGCCGCCAACGATCGTCGTTGCATCCTGATTTTTTGCGACGGCATACGCGATCGCTGTCGTGCCTTCCGCAAATGCGTGGAGTTCGAAGACGCCCATTGGACCGTTCCAGACGATGGTACTGGCCCCGGCGATCGCTTCAGAGAAGGCCTTGATCGAGTCTGGCCCGATATCGAGCGCCATAAGATCGGCGGGAAAAGGACCGTTTCCTGAGAAGACCTCGGTCTGTGCGTCGTTTACAAAGCGATCTGCCAACACGTGATCGGTCGGCAGTAGAAGAGTAACTTTATTTCGCTTGGCCTTTTCGAGTGCAGCCCGTGCGATCTCAATTTTGTCCACTTCGATCAGGCTCTTGCCCGTTGTCTGGCCGCTAGCGTTCAAGAAGGTATAGGCCATTGCCCCGCCGATGATGAGGGTTTCGACCTTGTCGAGCAGATGATCGATTACCGCGATCTTCTCCGACACCTTCGCGCCGCCGATGATTGCTACAAATGGCTTGATAGGGTCGGTGGTGGCTTTACCGAGATAAAGCAGCTCCTTATCAAGGAGAAGACCAGCCGCAGACTGCTTTACAAAGTGCGTGACCCCCTCGGTCGATGCGTGAGCGCGATGCGCACTGCCAAAAGCGTCATTGACGTAGAGATCACATAGATTTGCAAGCTGCCGCGAGAAGCCTGCGTCATTCGCCTCCTCTTCAGGATGAAAGCGAAGATTCTCAAGTAATAGCGTCTGCCCGGACTCCAATTGGCTCGACAGCTCGGTCGCGATCTCGCCGACACAATCAGGCGAGAAAGCCACATTCTCGCTCGGCCCTAAAACATGATCCAGCAGCTCGCGCAGACGATCGACCACAGGCCGCAGGCTCAGGGCTTCAACCCGCTGCCCCTTCGGGCGGCCAAGATGCGAGCACAGGATGACCTTGGCTTTATGGCGAATCGCGTACTCAATCGTCGGAATCGTCTCGCGAATGCGCGTGTCATCGCCGATCTCGCCGCCGTCCTTTGAGAGCGGCACGTTGAAGTCGACGCGGATAAGGACACGTTTGTGGGCAAGATCAAGATCGCGAATGGAAAGCTTGGACATGGTTTCTCCGGGAACAGGTAGAGCAGTGGAATCAGGCTTCTGGAATGATTGCGTCTACTTCGACCTCGACGCGCCAGTCCGGATTAAGCAGGGAAGACACAATGACCATGGTGGCCGCGGGTCGAACAATGGAGAAGAACTTGCCATGGATGCGGGCAATCTCCTCCCAATCCTCGATGCGAGTCAGGTAGAGGCGCGTTCGCACCACATGCTCGATCGAACTTCCTGCTTCCTTGAGGATCGCTGCAATCAGAGTCAGGCACTGTTCGGTCTGCGTTGCTGGATCGGCGTTGTCGGCGTCAACAGGTCCAGTGCCGGAGACGTAAACGTGGCGTCCGACGCGGACGGCACGGGAGAAGCCAATAATTGGCTCGTAGGGACTGGTTCCGGCAAGATGTACGCGTTCACTCATGCCTCGTTGGATGAGAAAAGCGGGGCGAAGGTCCGGGTTCTCTGAAGAGAGAATCGAACCTCGCTCCGCTCAGAGCTGTTTCGGAGACTAAAGGCCATTCTTCTCGAGGAAAGAGATGAGATCCTTCACGCGGCTCGAGTAGCCCCACTCGTTGTCGTACCAGCTAATGACTTTGCCTGTCTGGCCGATGACCTTGGTGAGCTTGGAGTCGACGATCGAGGAGAGCGGATTACCGCGGAAGTCCGCGCTTACCAGCTCCTCCTCCGTGTAGCCCAGATAGCCCTTGAGCGGACCAGATTCAGAAGCCTTCTTGAGTGCCTCATTCACACTGACTACGGAGATCGGCTTCTCCGCGACAAAGGTCAGATCGACGACTGAGACATTCGGCGTCGGCACACGAATCGCGAAGCCATCCAGCTTGCCGTCCATCTCCGGAATGACGAGCTTGAGTGCCTTTGCGGCGCCTGTGCTTGAAGGAATCATCGAGAGCGCGGCGGCGCGGGCGCGGCGGAGATCCTTATGCGGCGTATCCAGAATGACCTGATCGTTGGTGTAGCTGTGGATCGTGGTCATGATGCCGGAGGCGATGCCGAAGGTGTCGTTCAGGACCTTGACAACTGGCGCCAGGCAGTTCGTCGTACAGCTCGCATTTGAGATCACGTGATGTTTTGCCGCGTCGTACCTACCCTCGTTGACGCCAAGAACGACGGTAAGGTCTTCGTTTGTAGCCGGCGCCGAGATGATGACCTTCTTCACGGTCGAGCCCAGATGCGCCTTGGCCTTTATCGCGTCGGTGAAGAACCCCGTCGACTCGACGACGATCTGCGCGCCGACCGAGGCCCAGTCAAGCTTTGCGGGATCACGCTCGGCGAAGACCTTGATCTTCTTGCCGTCGACGGAGATGAAGTCGTCTCCGTGCGCGATCTCATTCTTGAGGTTGCCGAGAATCGAATCGTACTTGAGAAGGTGCGCGATAGTTGCCGGACTGGTGAGGTCATTGACCGCGACAAACTCGATCTCAGGGTTGCCCAGCGCCGTGCGAAACACATTCCGGCCGATGCGGCCAAAGCCGTTGATGCCTACCTTTACTGCCATACGTGCGGTTGCTCCTGTCGCATGCAAGTGCGTTCACCAGTATTGTAAGCGTGGCAGGGAAAGAGCACCTAAGCAGGGCCTGTAGACACACCGCTGTAACGCACTTGTATTTGCGGCTTATTTCGGAGCTGTGTTACAAGCGAGCTATGCGCGACCTGCGCGAATGGATTCTGGATACGATGAGACGACGCACGAGACGACCGCCCAACGACTCTGAGTCGACCGGCAAAATAGGGCAGGAACTGCCGACGGATCAGCTCGCGCCCCTGCGGCCGACCTATCCGGATGCGCTTCCAGCGCGACAGCCGGAGGTCCCGGAGCCGATGGCCGATGCTTCTCCTGACGCGTTTCTCACGCCTCACATATCTGACGTTGCACCGGTTATGGCTAACCCTGTTGTTCCTGCCCAGCAGTTTGCTCACGTGCCGGAACCCGCTGAGACGCCGGAGCCGGCTCATCGTCCGGAGCCGAAGATTATTGTTGAGACGCAACCCGAGCATCTCGGCACACCCCCGGCGGAGGCTGTCGCAGCTAAATCGCCGCGTGGCTACGTCGTACTGGCCATCGGTCTGCCCGGCTCCGGAAAGACGACCTGGTACAAACGCCGCGGCGTTACGCCGCTTTCGAGCGATCTGCTGCGCAATATTCTGTTCGATGACATCACCGAGCAGCGCTACCAGGGACTGGTCTTCTCGACACTACGCAGTCTCCTGCGCGCGCGTCTAATTGCCAAAATGCCCTGGAACTACGTCGATGCGACCAATCTCTCGCCGCACGAACGCCGGCAATGGATCAAGATGGCGAAGAGCTTCGGGTACGAGGTGCAGGCCGTGTTCTTCGACGTCCCGCTTGCCGTTTGCATGGAGCGCAACTCGAAACGAGAGCGTGTGGTGACAGATGAAGTCATGCAAAAGATGGCCGAACGCCTACGTCCTCCGACCTTCAAGGAAGGCTTCGAGAAGATCACGGTAGTGCGCGTAAAAGGCCACGGCGGATCAGAGCCGTCAGCCTTGAATCCTTCCTCCGACATGCCGGACGCGCCCGAGGAAGGCGCTTCCTAGCGTTCCGTGGTGCAGAAGGGAATAGCGATGGCCGAAGGCGAGGTCAGCTTCGATCGGGTCACTCTCGCAGTCGATGGCCAGCAGATCCTTAACGGCATAACGCTTACGCTCCAGGCTCAATCGACCACTGCTCTGCTGGGCCGCAGCGGCTCCGGCAAGACGACGCTGCTTCGTACCGTCAACGCCCTCGTGGTCCCTACCGCCGGCGAGGTCTTCGTTCATGGGCGCATGACCTCTGCGTACGATGTGGTCGCCTTGCGACGCGGCATGGGCTACGTCATCCAGGAGAGCGGCCTCTTTCCGCACATGACGATCGGCCGCAACGTGGCGCTCAGCTATGAGCTTGCAAGCAGGTCTGGGGAATCTACTCGACAGCGCATGGAGGAGGTTCTGGGAATGACCGGCCTTCCTGCCCTGGAGTATGCGACCCGCTATCCGCACCAGCTCTCCGGTGGGCAAAGGCAGCGTGTCGGTCTGGCCCGAGCCCTGATGAGCGATCCGCCGATTTTGCTGATGGATGAACCGTTCGGGGCTCTGGACCCAATTACGCGCTCCGAGATTCAGACCATGCTGCACGAGCTTCTCAAACGGGTTCGGAAGACAGTTGTGATCGTGACCCATGACCTTGAAGAAGCTCTTTACATCGCGGACCGGATTGTCTTTCTTGAGCGCGGAAGTGTCGTCGCGGACCTGCCCTCAGCCGAAGTTCGAAGCAGCCGGCACCCCACTGTGCGCGAGTACATCCAGGCGATACGGCGCGAAGACCCTCAAGCGGCACGCGCATGGGAGCCGCTGTGAGCGGCCTCTCTCTCTTCTTCTCACGCCATGGATGGGAGATCGCGCGCCTGAGCTTTGAGCACCTCTGGCTGACCGGCAGCGCCATGCTGCTGGCCACTGCCATCGGCCTGCCGCTCGGCATCCTTCTGACGCGCCGTCGCGCTCTGGCAAAGCCTGTGCTTGCAATCGCCAACATCATCCAGACAGTGCCCAGCCTGGCCCTCTTCGGTCTGCTGCTGCCGGTGCCATGGCTCGGCGCAAACGCCGCTCGCCTTGCGATCCTGGCACTCACCGGTTACGCCTTGCTGCCGATCCTGCGGAATACATACGTCGGTATCGAAGGCATCGATCCCGCTCTGCGCGATGTGGCGAATGCGCTTGGGATGACGAATTGGCAGCGGCTTGGCAAGGTGGAACTGCCGCTGGCGGCAAGCTTCATCCTGGCCGGTATTCGCACCGCGACGGTGATCTGTGTAGGCGTGGCAACCATCGCAGCGGCGATCGGAGCCGGCGGCCTGGGCGAGCTGATCTTTCGCGGCGTCGCCAGCGTCGACAATGGCCTGGTGTTGGCCGGTGCGATCCCCGCTGCGCTCCTGGCTCTGATCGCGGACACAGGTCTCGGCGCGCTTGAACGCCGTCTCGCTGTGCAGGCTCACCGCGCATGAGATATACCTCAGGCTGTCGGCTAGCGCTCGTGGTTGTAGCTGTCGGGCTCTTCGGGATCACGTCCTGCGCCCCTCCCCGCTCTTCCCGGATCACAATCGGGGCCAAGAACTTCACGGAGCAGACGGTCGTCGGCGAGCTCCTGGCGCAGGAGGTCGAGTCGCTTGGCGGCGGCAGGGTCGAACGCCGCTTCTATCTTGCGGGCAGCTACATCTGCCAGCAAGCGCTGCTTGGCGGACGGATAGACGCTTACGTGGAGTACACCGGCACCGCGCTGACCGCAATCCTGAAACAGCCTGTCGACCGCGATCCAGAGCGCGTGCTGGCGATGATCACAAAGCTCTATCGCGAGCGCTACAGCGTGCTGGTCGGCCCATCGCTGGGCTTTGAAGATACCTTCGCCATGGTCGTTCGTGGCGACGAAGCGAAAAGACTGAATCTCACCACGCTCAGTTCGCTGGTGACCAAGGCGCCGGCGATGCGGCTTGCGGTTGGCTACGAGTTCGAGGAGCGCCCTGACGGTCTTCGCGGGTTGCAGGCAGCCTACGGCTTTCGCTTCGCCGGTGCGCCCCGCGTAATGGATTTGGGCCTGCTCTACCGCTCGCTCGCGGCCAGTCAGGTCGATATCGTCGCGGGAAACTCAACGGACGGCCCGATTCAGGCCTTCGGCTTCTTCGCTCTCAAAGATGACCGGCACTACTTTCCTCCCTATCAGGCGATTCCTCTGGTTCGTCTCGCATCGCTTGCGTTGCATCCGGTCCTTGGCCATGCCATCGATCGGCTTGCGGGACAGGTCTCGGCGGAGGACATCCGCGCTATGAATGACGCCGTCGATCGCGAGCATAAGGACGTCGGCGAGGTCGTGCGGACATTCCGGGAGAGAAAAGGCCTATGACAGTTACAAATTTAGAGTCGTCGGCGGCCGAGCCATGGATGCGCGGCACTCACATAGAGCTCGACAGCCTGCGTCGCGGTGTCGTCCATGCTTTGGAGCTGGCGCGAGAGGATGCTGATCACTGGGCCGCAGGGCTGAGTGAGTCGCAGATGGACAGGCGTCCCGCAAGCCTGCCGAGCGTCGGCTTCCATCTGCGCCACATCGCTCGGTCTCTCGATCGCCTGCTCACCTATGTGGAAGACCGGCAGCTTAGCGAGCAGCAACTGAGTGCACTGGCGACAGAACACCAGGAGACTTCGCCGGCAGCGACGCTGCAGGAGTTCCGCCGTGGAGTTGATCGTTCTATCAGCCGCGTAGCAGCCATTGCTCCGGAGCAGTTCGAAGAACCTCGCGGAATCGGCCGCAGGCGTCTGCCGACCACGATTGGCGGCCTGCTTCTACACTGTGCGGAACACACGCAGCGTCATGCAGGGCAGATGGTTACAACGGCAAAGCTCGTCGCGCAGCATACGGATCTATAACACTCTAACCGACCAGGTGGCCCATCTTGTCGCGCTTGGTTTCCAGATAGCGTGCGTTTTCAATCGACTCCGGCACGACCGCGGAGATCCGCTCGACCACGCGGACACCGTGCGCTTCGAGCGCCGCAACCTTCTCCGGATTGTTCGTCATGAGCCGTACCGCGCGCACGCCCATATGCTGCAGGATCAGCGCCGGCAGCTCAAAGACCCGGCAGTCTGCCTTGAAGCCAAGCTCCAGGTTCGCCTCGATCGTATCTCTGCCGTGGTCCTGCAGCTCATAGGCACGCAGCTTGGCCATCAAACCGATGCCGCGGCCCTCT
>CAXTJC010000150.1:0-6970 GCA_964244225.1 uncultured Acidobacteriaceae bacterium | reverse complement strand
CTACTTCACGAGAGGAACATGAACCCCCGCACCGGCACCATCACCCGCGACACCACCGAAACCAAAATCGCCCTGCACCTCAACCTCGACGGCCAGGGCGCCTACCAAATCTCGACCGGCATCCGCTTCTTCGACCACATGCTCGAGCTCTTCACCCGCCACGGCGGCTTTGATCTCACCCTCACCTGCAAGGGCGATCTCGACGTCGATCAGCACCACACCGTCGAAGACACCGGCATCGCCCTCGGCGAGGCCGTCCTCCAGGCCCTCGGCGACAAGCGCGGCATCCTCCGCGCCGGCTACTTCGTCATGCCCATGGACGAGACCCTCGCCGTCGCCGCCATCGACCTCTCCGGCCGCACCGCCTACGCCGTCGAGACCCAGGTCAACGTCCCCGTCGTCGGCGACCTGCAAACCGAACTGGTTACAGATTTCTTTGAAGGCTTCGCCCGCGGCGCCAAATCCAACGTCCACATCAAGGTCCTCTACGGTCGCTCCAACCACCACAAGATCGAAGCCAGCTTCAAAGCCTTCGCCCGAGCCCTCCGCGGCGCCTGCTCCCGCGACGAACGCATGGTCGACCTCCTCCCCAGCACCAAAGGCCTCCTCTAACCACGTCAGCGCCCTTCCCTTTGTTGTCATCCTGAGCGAAGCGCAGCGAAGTCGAAGGACCCGCTTTCCTACTACGGCACCACGTCTACCGCTATGTCATTCTGAGCGAAGCGAAGAATCCCCGCATTTGCTTGCGGCTGAACCAAACTGCTCGTCAGCAGAGACAGCAAGATCTACCATCATGCGCAAGGCCCACTCATGCAGATCCAACTCCCCAAACAAACCCGCACCGACGCCATTGCCTCCCTCCGCCGCTACGCCGAAGCCAACCTCCCCGAGCCCCTCGGCGATCTCCCCGCCGGCCAACTCCTCGACTTCTTCCTTGAAGAGATCGGCCCCGCCGTCTACAACAAAGCCATCCTCGACGCCCAGACTCGCCTCCAGGAGCGCGTCCTCGACCTCCCCGGCGAGCTCTACCTCGACGAGCTGCAATACTGGCCTAAACGAACCGCCAAACGTCGCCGCTGACAAGATCTTCCAACGAACGTATCGGAACGAAACCCATATGCCCGGGAACACCCCACTCGACACCATCCAAACTCTTGACGATGCCTTCAACACCGGCGATCTCGACACCATCCTTCGCTTCTACGACGCTAACGCCGTCCTGCTGAACGAACCTGGACAAGAGACCCGCGGCCTCGCCGCCATTCGCGATCTCTACCGCGACGCCCTCCGCTCCAACCCGCGCGTCCAGCAACTCGCAACCCACATCGTCGAAGCCGACGGCATCGCCCTCTTCACCTCGCGCTACATCCTCACCGCCGGCAACGCGCCGCCGCAAACCTTGGTCTCGACCGTCGTCCTCCGCCGGCAACCCGACGGCGCCTGGAAGAACCTCATCGACAACGCCCGAGGCCCTGCCGTCCTCGATACTCCATGATCGCCATCATCGACTACAAAGCCGGCAACCTCACCAGCGTCGTCAAAACGCTCCGCTACCTCGGTGCAGAATCCAGCAAATCCGGCGAATCCGAAGACCTCGTCGTCACGCAGAACTCCGCCGACCTCCGCCGCGCCGATAAAATCATCCTCCCCGGCGTCGGCCACTTCCGCTCCACCCAGCTCCTCCACGACCTCGAGCTCACGCAAGCTACCCGCGAGGCCATCGCTACCGGCACCCCCTTCCTAGGCATCTGCGTCGGCCTGCAATGGCTCTACAACGGCTCCACCGAAGCCGAAGCCACCGAGGGCCTCGCGCACTTCGGCGGCTCCTGCGAGCACTTCCCCGCCACCTTCGAAGGCTCCCCACTCAAATCCCCCCACGTCGGCTGGAACTCGCTCGACTTCATCCGCCCCGACTCCCGCCTGCTGGCCGGCATCGCGCCCGGCGCCTTCGTCTACTACACCCACTCCTGGCGTGCCCCGGTCAGCTCTGACACCGCGGCGGTTACAAACTACGGCGGCCCCTTCACCGCCGTCGTCGAGCGCGACAACGTCATGGGCGTTCAGTTCCACCCGGAAAAGTCCGCCGACACCGGCCTACAAATCCTCCGCAACTTTCTCACTCTCTAACCACCGCCCTTAGATTGCCAAGCTGAAGGCGGGTGCCCCATCCATGACAGCCTCACCGTCATGGGTGGGTTCTTCCGGTGACCCTAGCACTGCCAAGGAACCCCGCCTCGTGAGAAGCTAGCCTCCCACGGAGAAAGCCATCCCGCCCATGCGCAAACACACCCTCGCCGCCGCCATCCTTCTCGCCATAATTACCACACTGCACGCGCAAGCTCCTCCCACCCACGAACCCTTTCGCTGGGGAGCCGCCTCTGCCGCCTATCAGGTCGAAGGCGCCTCGACCGCCGACAACAAGGGCCCATCCATATGGGACGTCTACCTCGACGACGATCATCTCGCCGGCCCCGGCATCTCCGGCAAAGTCGCCATCAACTTCTACGATCGCGAGCAGTACCTCAAAGACATCGCGCTGCTCAAGCAGATGGGCCTCACCAGCTATCGCTTCTCCATCTCCTGGCCCAGGATCATGCCGGACGGCCTTGGCCCTGTCAACCCCGCCGCCATCGCGCACTATCGTCAGTTCATCACCGATCTCAAGGCCGCCGGCATAGAGCCTATGCTCACCCTCTATCACTGGGATATGCCGGCCTCGCTCGCCGCCGCCGGCGGTTGGGAGAACCGTGCCTCCATCGACTGGTTCACGCGCTACGCCCAGGTGGTCTTCGCCAACTTCGCCGATCAGGTTGACCTCTTCGTGCTCGTCAACGAGCCGGCCATCGAACGCGACATCAAGACCGCGGCCGAAGAGCGGCTCGCCGGCCGCGAAGGGAAGCTGCGCCTGCTGCCCGACGCCGCGCACCTCGCCGTCTCGCTCAAGACTTACAACCACGTTCTGCTCGCGTCCGCAGCCGCCAAGCAAGCTTTTGACGCGAAGCGCTACAAGGGCCGCCTCGGCATCGCTCTGCCGCTGCTTCCCGCGCTCACAGCAACCAATGCCTCGCTGGCCGATCGCGCCGCCGCGAAGTTCGGCGATGGCGTGCTCAACCGCTGGTTCCTCGACGCGATCTACAAAGGCGCCTATCCCGCGGACATCCTAGCGCTCGCCCAGGCGCAGAACATGCAGATCGACGTGCAGCCCGGCGACGCGGCCAAGGTGCACGCCGCTCACTTTGACTATCTCGGCGTGAACTACTACGCGCCCGTCTTCTACCGTCAGCCCGCCGGGACAACCGATGTTTTGGCAGCCGAAACTTACACGCCCGAAGGCGTCGATGTCGCCTTCAACGGCCCAGTCCGTCCCGATCAGTTCAAAGGCCTGCTCGACCGCATCCGCGTCGACTACGGCAATCCCACCGTCTTCATCACGGAAAACGGAGCCGGCTTCCCCGGCGACGACCAGCTCGTCAACGGAGCCGTCCGCGATGTCCGTCGCTGCCGCTACATCGTCGGCCACGTCGCCGCTATGCAGCAGGCCGTCGCCGCCGGAGCCGATGTCCGCGGCTACCATCTCTGGTCCAGCCACGACAACCTCGAGTGGTTCAGCGGCTACGGCGGCCGCTTCGGCCTCATCTACGTCGACTTCGACACTCAGCAGCGCATTCCTAAACTAAGCGCCGGCATCTACGCCCGCCTCATCCAAGGCGAGCACCTCACGGCCGAGGCCTGCGGCAACTAGCGGACCGCCACGCCGAAGGCCGGGTGCCCCATCCATGACAGCCTCATCGTCATGGGTGGGGCACCCGGTGACCCCCAAGCTGGCGCGAACTCCATCCGCACGGACATACAATTACAAACAGCAACCAGCAACGACAAGAAGTCCGCAGCGACGACCTTGTTCGGCAAGGTGATCCAGACCTAAGGCGAATCAATGGAATATCTTAGATACAAAGTACCCGGGAGGGGTATCAATCCCTTGACATGCTGACCAAACGCATCATCGCCTGCCTGGACGTCCGCGCCAGCCGCGTCGTCAAAGGCATCCAGTTCGTCGACATCATCGACGCCGGCGACCCCGCCGAGCTCGCCCATCGCCACGCCGCCGCCGGCGCCGACGAGATCGTCCTGCTCGACATCACCGCCACCCACGAAGGCCGCGGCACATTGCTGGAGACGGTAGAGCGCACCGCCGCTAAGCTCTTCATCCCCTTCACCGTCGGCGGTGGCATCCGCTCCGCCGAAGACGCCGCAGCCGTCTTCAACGCCGGCGCCGACAAGGTCTCCATCAACTCCTCCGCCATCGCCCGCCCCGAGCTCATCTCCGAGATCGGCTCCTCCTTCGGCGCGCAGGCCGTCATCGTCGCTATCGATGCACGACGCACCATAGGCGCCCGCGATCCAGTGGCCGAGGCCGAGGTCTTCGTCTCCGGCGGCCGCAAGCCCACCGGCCTCCACGTCATCGCCTGGGCCCAGGAGGCCGAGCAGCGCGGCGCGGGCGAGATCCTGCTCACCAGCATGGACGCCGACGGCACCCGCGCCGGCTTCGACCTAGACCTCACCCGCCGCGTCTCCCAAGCCGTCAGCATCCCCGTCATCGCCTCCGGCGGCGCCGGCAACGCCCACCACTTCGCTGAGGTCTTCAGCCACGCGCTGGACGGCGGCCACGCCGACGCCGCCCTAGCCGCCAGCATCTTCCACTTTGGCATCACCGACTCACGCGCCCTCAAGCAAGAGATCGCCGCCACCGGCATACCCGTCCGCCTCCCATGCTAACGATTCGGTTGTGCGCGGAATGTAGCCCATTCGATCTACACTGATTACATGGCCGCAAATGCGATCGTCCGTTCTCGTATCGATCTTCAGGTGAAGGAACAGGCATCTGCTGTTCTCGCCGAGATGGGTCTCAGCGTCTCTGACGTGATGCGCATCGTGCTGACGCGTGTCGCCAGAGAGGGCGCGCTTCCCTTCACCATGAAGCTCAACCCTCTCACCCGCGAGACCCTCCGCAAGAGCGCGAGCGGAAAAGGCGTGCATCGTGTCAAGAACGCCGAGGACCTCTTCGACGAGCTCGGGATTTGAGTGCATTTCTCCTGAGGGTGTAGAGGAAGCCACTTCCGTCGATGCCATTTTCTCTCAAGGAAAATGCCTCCCTTGCACTTGAACAACGCCATAGCATCAGGAGAAATGCTCTAGTGCGCTCTCCCGAGTACTCCACGCAGTTCCGCCGAGACGTCAAACGCATGCAGAAACGCGGCAAGGACATGAGCAAACTTAAGACCCTCCTCCGCCTGCTCATCGAAGAATGATCTTTGCCGCAGCGCTACAAAGATCATTCCCTTAGTAATGACTGGTCGGCGTACCGGGATGCGCACATCGAACCCGACTGGCTGCTCATCTACTGGAGGACCGGGGAAATCGTCCGCTTTGAACGCACGGGAACGCACTCCGACCTCTTCAACTAGCGTCCCGGCTGCAGAAACGAAGTAAGCTGATTGAGGAACCCCATGCTTATCCCCTCCATCGACCTCCTCGGCGGTCGCATCGTCCAACTCGTCCAGGGCGAGACACTCAAGCTCGCCTTCGACGACTTCGAGTACTGGATCGATCGCTTCTCGAAGTACCCGCTCGTCCAGCTCATCGATCTCGACGCCGCCATGCGCCAGGGCAACAACCGCGCCCTCATCTCCACCTTTACCAGCCGGCTCCCCTGCCAGGTCGGCGGCGGCCTCCGCACTCCGGAGGACGGCCAGGCCCTGCTCGACACCGGCGCCAAACGCGTCATCTACGGCAGCTCGCTCTTCAATGAAAAGGGCGTCGACAAACCCTTCGCCGCATCCCTCAAGAACTCCCTCGGCGAAGACGCCCTCGTCTTCTCGGTCGACACCAAAGCCGGCCGCGTCGCCACCAAGGGCTGGAAGGACTCCGTCGACCTCACGCCGGAGGAGGCCATCACCTGGCTTGAGGACTTCTGCGGCGCCTTCCTCTACACCAACGTCGACACCGAAGGCACCATGCAGGGCTTCCCGCTCGATATCGCCGCCGTCCTGCGTTCCACCACGGCTCGCCAGCTCATCTGCGCCGGCGGCATCAAACAGCAGTCCGAGATCGACGCCCTAGACGCTATGGGAGTCGACGCCGTCGCCGGCATGGCCATCTACTCCGGAGCCATCAACGCGTAAGCCGCCACCCCATCGCATCCTAGCCTCGCCCTTCTGTTCTAGCCTCTCTGTTTTGCCTTTCTGTTCTATTTTTCTGTTGTCATCCCGAAGGGATCTGCTTCCCTGCCCCGATCACCCCTGCCTCGACCAACTAGTCACTCGGCATCGCATCCGCCAGCGCATAGTACCCCTTACGCGCCTGCACCTTGTAGCCCTTCTGGCACGTCACGCTGATCGTCCGAAACCCGCCATCCAGCTTCAGGTTCGTCGGCGTATAGCTCGCCAGATACTGCGTCCGCAGCTCGTCCTGGATCTGGTCGAACGCCTCCTGCAGCCGCTTGCCGTTGTTGCCCACATTGATCACCCGCCCGCCGGTATCGGTCGCCAGCTTCTCCATATCGCGGTCGCCCGAGTAGCCCATCTGGAAGCCGCTGTAGAACCCGCGATCGGCAATCAGGATCACGTATACGATCGCATTCGCCTTCTGCGCGGCCTCGGTCGCCGACTTCAGCGTCTCCTGCGATCCCTGGTCGCCGCCATCCGTCAGCATCACGATAATCTTCCGCCCCGCCTCCGCGCGCAGCTTGTCATGCGCCGCCAGGTAGACCGCGTCATACAGCAGCGTGCCCCGCGCCGCGCCATTTCCCGTCACCGAGCCCGACCCCGTCCCAGTGTTGATCTTCGCCTTATCCATCGCCCGCCGCAGCTCTGAGGGCGAGTTCGTATAATCTGCGATCAGGTCCACGTTGATGTCGAACGAGATCAGAAACGCCTCGTCCTTCTTCGTCAGCACATCCTTCAAGAATGCC
>CAXTJC010000149.1:0-6983 GCA_964244225.1 uncultured Acidobacteriaceae bacterium | reverse complement strand
TCCCCTCACCAAAGCCGGCCTTGAACCGTACCCGTCGACAGCCATCATCTCAACCCCCCTCCCTCCACAGCCGTCATCTCGGCCGATCTCCCTCAACTCGCCGTCTCCTCGACCGACCCCCTCAACAGCCGTCATCTCGACCGACCAACGGGAGCGGAGAGACCCCTGTATCTCTTGCCCCCTAAGAGCCACAGCCCGCATGGCCGCGCCGCGACAACTCCTTTCCGGTTGCCGAGCACCCGCCTTGCCTTTACACTAAATGCAGCCCTATGTCTGCGACGGCTTGCCTGAACCTCACGGCGCCAAACGCACAGCCCCCAGGCACGGCACAAGTCCCCTCTCCTCGCACCAGCAGGCAGAGACATCTGATCGGAGTCACCATGGCACAGAAATGTGATCTTTGCGGCAAAGGCCCGCAGTTCGGCAACAACATCTCGCACGCCCACAACACCACCCGTCGCCGCTGGAATCCCAACCTCCAGCAGGTCAAGGCCAAAACCGACGGCGGCAGCAAGCGCATCAAGGTCTGCACCTCCTGCATCAAGGCCGGCAAGATCGTCAAAGCCTGAGGAGGAACTGCACCATTAGCTACATCACAAAAGCTTGTCATTCTGAGCGGAGCGAAGAATCCCCGCACTTAGCTTCGGTCCGCACCGCACCTCAACCTAGTGCACCAAAGTCAGACATTCTCAAACGGTTTTCTCGTCTGAAGGTCTGAAGGGTAGAGTCGCGCGTGTAACACTCTCGCACCGAACAAATGCGCCCCTGATCCAGCCCTACTCTCCCGCCACCGCAGGCATCGACTGCCCGAAGACCAGCAGATTGCCATCCGGTGCAGTCACCATGAACTCCCGCTGTCCATAACTCTGATCCACCGGTCCATGCCCCTCCGGCAGCCCGGCCGCCGCCAGCTTGGGCCTGACCTCCTCCACCACTGCCGCAACATCCTCTACGTCGATGTAGTACATAAACCTCCGGTTCCCGGGCGGAACCTCCTCCCCCGGGCTCCGCGAGGCGCGCATAATGCGAATGCCGGCCGTCTCCCGCTGCACATACGCATAATCAGACCTCGTAATCCACGCCGTAAATCCAAGCACGTCCACAAAAAACCGCACAGCAGGCTCAACCTCCGGCACATGAAGAAAAGGCGTTATCCGGATAAAGTTTCCCATCGTCCGCCTCGCTCAGGCCTTCTCATTGAACCCCAGCGATGCCCCATTGATGCAGTACCGCTGCCCCGTCGGCTGCGGCCCATCCGGAAACACATGCCCCAGATGCGCCCCGCAGGCCGCGCACATCACCTCGACCCGCCGCATCCCGTGGCTCGTATCCTCATGCGCCACAATCGCCCCGGGCGAAACCGGATTCCAGAAGCTCGGCCAGCCCGATCCCGACTCAAACTTGTTTGCCGACGTAAACAGCGGCGCATCGCACGCCGCACAATGATAAATCCCGTCCGCATGGTTGTCGTTCAGCGGACTCGTAAACGGCCGTTCCGTCCCCTTCTGCCGCATCACATGGAACTGCTCCGGCGTCAGCAGCTCACGCCACTCCGCCTCCGTCTTCTGTATCTTCTCGACCGTCTCCGCCATATCCATCTCCTCTCGCCGGCAAGTGCCAGCGGTCATCCTCCATTAAGATGCGGCGACAGCCGCCGTCGATGCCGCCTCCGCCCGCGCGTACGCAAACCGCCCCTTCAGCCGCAGCCAGTGCTTCTCATACAACTGGTAGCTCAGCACCGCCACCACGCACGTCCCGGCAAACGTCAGCCCGATATACACGAGCGCGCCCAGCACCACCGAGTGCATCTGCCGCTGCAGCATCGGCTGAAATCGCGACAGCCCCGGCGAAAACAGAATGTGAAACACATACAGCCCATAGCTGTACTTGCCGAAGAACCGCAGCACCCGCAGCCCGCCCAGCCGCGCCGCCCACGTTCCTGTCGCCAGTGCCTGCAGCAGCATCGTCGCAAATAACACGCCCAGCACCGGAAACCCCGCCAGCACCATCAGCCGCGAGTAGAAGTTATACCCCGCCACCCAGTAGATCGCCGCCAGCGCCGCCCCCGCGCCCACACAGATCCGCCGTGCCGCCGGCTGCAGCGCCGCCACGCCAAAGCTCCGCACCGCCACCGCCGCCAGCGCGCCGCACAGCAGCCCATCCATATGCGTCGGCAGCATCGCATAGCACCACTCAAACGCCCGGTCGAGCGGCATCGCCCAAAGCAGCACCACCCGCAGCAGCAGCGCCATACCCGCCAGCAGCACACACACCTGAGCCAGCCGCCGACGCGTCGCCACCAGGTACACCACCAGCGGCCACACCAGGTAAAACTGCTCCTCCACCGCCAGCGACCACAGATGCATCAGCGTCACATCCGGCCGGATCAGCGCCAGCGACGCATCCCAGCAGTAAGCAAAATTGCCCGCATACAACACATACGCGAGGTCGCCCCAGCGCCACTCGAGATGCAGCACCGGCGTCAGCAGCAACAGCACCAGCAGCACCCCGTAGTACAGCGGAAAGATCCGCAGCGCCCGCCGCGCAATAAACTTCCTGAAGTACCCCGTCTGCTCCCGCGTATCGAGCAGTATCCCCGTAATTAGCAGCCCGGAAAGCGTAAAGAACAGATCCACCCCGATCCATCCACCCTGCCCCACCCCCATCGCCACCTGCATCACGCGCGACGCCGTATGCGACGTCAACGAATAGTGCCGCACAAACACCAGCAGAAACGCAATCCCGCGAAACCCATCCAGACTCTCCACATGCCGCGCCGAAGGCCTGCTCCCCGCACCCGCCGTAATAGAACCTCCCTCCGCCACAACTGCTAAGTGCCGGTTGTCCGTAGTTAGTACTTCGTAGCTAAACATGGCAAATATCTAAAGAAAGCCGTCATCTCGACCGAGCAACGCGAGCGGAGAGATCCCCGTATTTCGCTGTTGCCGTTGCTTATTCTTCCCTCCGAAAGCGCCACAGCGCAGTTCCATAAGCCGAACCCAAGCAACGAACAACGTATAACGCCCTCCTACCCCACCGCCACAACCTCAATCTCCACCAGCGCCTCCTTAGGCAGCCCCGCCACCTGCACCGTCGACCGCGCAGGCGGCGCTACTGTCGACCGCGCAGGCGGCGCTACTATCGACCGCGCCGGCGGAGGCACCGCCTCCGTCGTCGATCCCGCCTGCGCCTCCCGAAACACGCGCTCATACACCGCATTCATCGCCGCAAAGTCCTTCATATCCTTCAGAAACACCAGCGTCTTCACCACCCGCGTCAGATCCGTTCCCGCCGCCGCCAGCACCGCCTTCAGGTTCTCGAGCACCCGCGCCGTCTGCTCCGCAATCCCGCCCTCCACCAGCTCCATCGTCACCGGATCAAGCGGAATCTGCCCCGACGTATACACAAACTCCCCCACCCTGATCGCCTGCGTATACGGCCCAATCGCCGCCGGAGCCTCCGCCGTCACCACCGCCACCTTCACCATCGCCATACCCTTGATTCTCTACGCCCCGCCTCAGCCCCGCAACAATACCGTCCCAACCGCAGCGCAGAAACCCTCTCCCCAGGCCCAATCACCTTACAAGCACATCTTTTTTGGCTTGTCATTCTGAGCGCAGCGAAGAATCCCCGCATTTGCCCTTAACCACGGAGCGAAGCGACGGTCGCACCTTTGTATTGTCATTCCGACCGAAGCGTAGCGAAGTGGAGGAACCTGCTTCTCTACCGGGAACGACAACCCTGCCTCAGCCACCCGCTCCACCACCGCACGCCCCTCCCAAGCGTCTTCGCCTCATCAAAACCCCTCTTCGCCAAACCCCCGCAAAGGCGTACAGTCTCCACAAAGGAGACTCCCCCAATGCTCCGCAGAGACTTCCTCCGCCGCTCCTCCCGCGCCCTCACCGCAGCTCTCGTCGCCACCTCCGCCATCGCCCGCGCCGCCCTCATCGACCCCGAACCGCTCTCCACCAAATTCAAGGCCCAGGATGAGGTCGTGCTCGGCCGCACCGGCATCCGTACCAGCCGCCTCGCCATGGGCACCGGCACCATCGGCTTCGGCGGCGGCTCCAATCAGACCCGCAACTCGCCGCTCACCCGCCTCCTGCTCGACGGCTATCACACCAACGGCCTCCGCTTCTTCGACTCCGCCGACTCCTACGGCTCGCACCCCTTCGTCCGCGAGGCCGTCAAGCAGCTCCCCCGCGACAAGGTCACCGTCCTCACCAAGACCGACACCCGCGACGCCGCCGGCGTCCGTCGCGACCTCGACCGCTTCCGCCGCGAGCTCGGCGTCGACCACCTCGACGTCGTCCTCATCCACTGCGTCACCGAGTCCGACTGGACCACCCGCTACCGCCCCGTCATGGACGTCCTTGAGGAAGCCAAGCAGAAGGGCATCCTCCGCGCCCACGGCGTCTCCTGCCACTCCCTCCCCGCGCTCCGCCTTGCCGCCGCCGATCCCTGGGTCGACATCAACCTCGTCCGCATCAACCCCATCGGCTCCCACATGGATGCCGACCCCGACACGGTCATCGGCCTCATCAAGCAAATGCGCTCGAACGGCGCCGGCGTCGTCGGCATGAAGATCCTCGGCCAGGGCGACCTCCGCGACAAACCCGCCGAAGCCATCCGCTTCGCCCTCTCAACCAACGTCCTCGACGCCATGACCATTGGAGCCGAGTCCCAGCGCGAACAAAACAACCTCATCCAACGCATCGCCGCCGCCTAGCTCGCGGTGGCCGCAACTCACTGCCACCCAGCTCACCGCCATCCAAGCTCGCTGCGGCTCGCCCCCCCAGTAGCCGTCATCTCGACCGAGCAACGCGAGCGGAGAGATCCCCGCATTTCGCACGTCGCCCACGCCATCCTCCATCCATACCGTTCCCTACACTCCCCACATCTTTCTAATACACTCCCACCGTCGTCCGTCGGCATACTACCGATGTGGGAGTGCAACGGCTTTCCTTAAAACAACCATTCTCTGATTTCCTGAATCCGCTCCCCACGCTCAGGCGTCAGATACACACGAACCGGAGGAAACGCACATGACACGGAGACTCGCACTCGCAGCCCTGCTTACCCTAATCCCTGCGCTCACCGCGGTCGCGCAGCCCCGCACCATGGTCGTCCGCGACACGCCCCGCACCGTCCATGACCGCTCCCCCCGTATCCACGACCGGAGCCCTCACATCCACAACAACACCCCGACCGCCCGCTCGTAAGCAAGCCCTCCCCCATCGTCAGGTCGCCCGGTGTCCATTTCCCGGGCCTGACTGCAAAGTTGAATGTCAGATGGTGCACGGCATCGTCCGTCATCGATTCCTAATCTGTTGTCATCCCGCAGGGATCTGCTTTGCCGTTCAGCACACCATAAGGAGAACAGGCTCTTAGGAGACTCTGATAAAGAGTCCGCCTTGTTAAGGGCATGGCTTCAGCCATGCCGTAAACGCTTTCTCTGGCAATGCGGCTTAGCCGCTGAGGTCAGCATGGTCGTACTTTCAGGACTAAATCAAAGAGTCCCTAAGCGAGACTCTGATCAAATCCTCTGCTTTTCTTTCTTCCATTCCGACCCTGAGCGAAGCCGAAGCCGGGGTCCCAGGGCGAGCGCTTTTGCTCGCTTGGGGTGGGAAGGGGAGGAACCTGCTTTTCGCTCGGACCGGCGAAATACTTCTTTATTAACGAAATCATTTTCCACTTGGTATAGAGGTGTCATCTCGACCGAAGCGAGGCGGCCCTATCGTCTCGCGCAGTGGAGAGACCCGCAGTTTGCTCGTACCCGCTCTACACCTTCAGGCACTTTGCTCTAAATCGGACGATCCATAACGCGGTCAAAGCACTGCCAACGATTCCGGCCATCCTCCACACTCTCTAAACCTGCCCCCGAGCCGCCCGCACAAACTCCCGCACCGCCGCCTCACTCTTCCGCCCTACCTCCGCCTCCACCCCGCTCACCACGTCCACCCCCCACGGCCCGAGCACCCGCACAGCCTCGGCGACCGTCTCCGGCCGCAGCCCGCCCGCCACCACCAGCCTTACCCCATCTCGCACCTCAGTCAGCGCCGCGGCCGCCTCCGCCCACGCAAACGCCACCCCCGTCCCGCCCCGGGCCGCCCCTACCTTTGAGTCCAGCAGCACCCGCTCCACCCCCGCCTCCCGCATCGCTCCAACCTGCTCCCGCACCCGCGCCGCCGCAGCCTCCGCCTCGATCTCCGCCCCCAACTCAAACGATACCACCGCCATCACCGTCAGCTCCGGCGCCACCGCCTTCACCGCGCGCGCCAGCACCGCCCCGCCCCCGCCATGCAGCTGCACCCCCGTCAACCCCGCCGCCCGTGCCGCCGCCACCAGCGCCCCGGCGTCCACCGCCTCAAACACCCCCACCCTCTCCACCACGGGAAACTCCTCCGCCAGCACCCGCGACATCCCCGCCACCGCCTCCACCGTCACCCGCCGCCGGCTCGCCGCCGCAAACACGAACCCCACCGCATCCGCCCCAGCCTCCGCCGCCAGCCGCGCATCCCCCACACTCGTCGTCCCACAAATCTTCACCCACACACCCAACCCCCGTCCCCGAACAACGTACAACCGCCCTCAAATCGTCTGCGAATACTCCCGATCCAGCAGCAGCGCCAGCGTTGCCGCCGGATCCGGCTGCCGCATCAGCGCCTCTCCCACCAGAAACGCCTGATACCCGCCCGCCCGCAGCGCCCGCACATCCTCCGCCGACCGGATCCCGCTCTCCGCCACCCGCAGCACGTCGCCCGGCAGCGCATCCACTAAAAACAGCAGCGACTCCGTCTTAACCGCGAAGCTCTTCAGATCCCGGCTGTTCACCCCGATCATCCGCGCCCCCAGCCCCACCGCCCGGTCAATCTCCTCATGCGTATGCGCCTCCACCAGCACATCCAGCTCCCGATCCCCCGCAAACCTATGCAGCAGCCCCAGCCGCTCATCGTCGAGCGCCGCCACCATCAGCAGCACCC
>CAXTJC010000148.1:0-6984 GCA_964244225.1 uncultured Acidobacteriaceae bacterium | reverse complement strand
GCTGGTCGCCATGAGCTACCGGGTTTTCGGCTTCAATACCTTCGCCACGCATCTTCCACAGGCGCTGGGCGTCCTCCTCCTCGCGCTGCTCGGCTATCACTGGGCCGCCCGCGCCTTCAATCCTCGCACTGCCTTCTACACCGGCCTCGGCGTCCTCACCTCAGCCGGCGTCTTCCTCTTCACCCGCGTCTTCATCCCAGAGGTCCTGCTCTCCCTGCTCCTCTGCGCTGCCCTCTACCTGTTTCTTCGCAGCCTGGAGCTTGCCCCGGCAGCCCAGTGGCGACCCTACGCGATGTGGACCGCCCTCGCTCTCGCCGTGCTGACCAAAGGCCTCGTCGCCCTGGTCTTCTTCTTCGGCGCAACCCTCATCTACCTCGTCCTCACAAACGATCTGCGCCGCATCCGCGACCTGAAGCCCATCTCCGGCATGCTGCTTTTTCTCGCCATCGCCGCTCCCTGGCACATTCTCGCGGGGATCCGGAATACCGGCGGCCTCAATGGCCACGGCTTCTTCTGGTTCTACTTCATCAACGAGCACCTCCTCCGCTTTCTTGGCCGGCGCTATCCCAAGGACTACAACAAGCTTCCCGGCTATCTCTACTGGTCGCTCCACACCGTCTGGCTCTTTCCCTGGAGCCTCTTCGTCCCTACCGGTGTCCTGCTCGCCTTCCGCCGCCTTCGCCCACCGCACGGTCCTATCCTGCCGCGACTGCGTTCCCTCTCCACCACCCGCGGCCGCACAGCCCTTCTCCTCACGGTGTACACCCTTCTCATCCTGGTCTTCTTCTCGCTCTCGACCAATCAGGAGTACTACACCTTCCCCGCCTACCTGCCGCTGCTCATGCTCATCGCCGCCGCCATCACCCGCGCAGAGCAGACCTTCTCCGCCGATCGCGCAGCGCGCCACTGGATCACCTTCGCTCATGCAACCCTAACCGTCGTCGGCGCGGCCTCCGCCGTCGCCCTCCTTGCCGGTCTCTGGCAGTCGCGCTCGCTTCCCTTCAATCCCGATATCGGCGGCCTTCTCGCGCATCGCAACGTCGGCGATTACACCCTCTCCATGTCGCACTTCTTCGATCTCACCGGCCCATCCTTTGCCGCGCTCCGTCTGCCGTCGCTTCTCGCAGCCCTCGCCTTTGCCGCCGGTCCCGCCTTCGCCTGGCTCTCCCGCCAGCAGCGCCGCCACGTCGCCGCCACCGTCTCAATCGCGCTCTTCTCCGCCGCCTTTCTCATCGCCGCGCACATCGCCCTGATCCGCTTCGGCGCAATGCTCTCGTCCAAGAACTTCGCCGACACCATCCAGCACCTTGAAGCCACAAGCGCCGTCTCGCCGGACTCCCGAATCCTCCTCTTCGGCGACCAATCCTATGGCTCCTCCATCCCCTTCTATCTCGGCCGGCAGGTTCTGCTCGTTGAGGGCCGCTCGTCCTCCATGCTCTTCGGTTCCACCTTCCCCGACGCTCCGCCAATCTTCCTCTCCGCCGCCGATCTCACGCAGCAATGGGGGACCGGCCCCCGCAAGCTTCTCTTCGTTCCCCTCGAACGCCGCAACGACTTCGATCGTCTTCACCTGACTGCACGCGCCGTCGTCCTTGAGGAGACGTCGGGCAAAGTCCTCTACACCGATCGGCCGCTCGATCGGTAATGCCGTCCCATGCCGTCTTCCTTCTTGACCTCTCCCGGAGCGACGCCTACCCTCGCAGCAACGCCACACTTTCCTTCAATCTGGTGAGAGGCCCGCACGCCGCAGCATGAATGCCACGATCGTCTCGCCCTCCTCTCGTCCCCTCGCCGTAGCCCCTGAGCCTGCCTCCGCGCGCTGGCGGCCTGGCTCGATCGCTCTCATCGTTCTCTCCTGGCTCCTGCTTCACATCGGCTGTCTCTTCTCTCCCGGCCTGCTGGATGACGTCGACTCCGTCTACATCGAGATCGCCCGCCAGATGCTCGTCCGCCACGACTTTGTCACCCCTTACATTGATGGAGTTCGCTTCTTCGACAAGCCGCCCCTAATGTTCTGGCTTGCCGCCGGCAGTATGCACCTCTTCGGCGCCACCGACTGGGCCGCCCGTCTTCCGCTCGCGCTGCTGACGCTTGCCCTTCTGCTCGCCACCTACGCCCTCGGCCTGCGTCTCTTCGCCGCCATCTCCCCCGCCCATGCTCCAGACCGCGGCGCCCTCTATGCCACTCTCGCGCTCGGCACCTCCATCGGCGCCTTTCTCTACACCCGCTTCTTCATCCCGGACATTGTTGTCACTCTTTGGCTGACACTCTCGATCCATCTCTTCCTCATCGCGGTCGACCGCGCCTCCGCACAGTCGGGATCCCTCAATCGTGGGCCGTCCTTTCGACCGAAGCCTGAGCAGGCGCGGCGCGTCGAAGGAGGAGTGGAGCGGCCTGCCACCAAATCCTCCGCCTCCAGTCGAAGCTCTCTTCTTCCCAGCTTCGCCTTTGCCGCCACTCTCGCCGCCAGCCTGCTCACCAAAGGCTTCATCGGCCTCGTCTTTCCGCTCGGCTTCGCTCTGCTCTATCTGGCATTAACTCGCCAGCTTTGCCTCTTCAGGCACCTTCACCTGCCCGCCGCTACCGCCCTCTTCCTCGCCCTCGCTCTACCGTGGCATATCCTTGCTGCGCTTAGAAATCCTGCCGTCGCCCTTCCCTCTGGCCTGGATCTGCCGGCAACCGGCGGGTGGGCCTGGTTTTATCTCTATAACGAGCACATCGCCCGCTTCCTCTCCCGCCGCATCCCGCACGACTACGGCCAGGTGCCCATCCCGCTCTTCTGGCTGCTCGCCGCCGTCTGGCTCGTCCCCTGGGTCGCCTTTCTCCCCGGCGCGCTCGCCGGACGTCTGCGCGATCTTCGCAATTTAACGGCCGCGCCGCGCTGCCATCAGGCCACCGTCACCCTTCTTCTCTGGATCGCCCTCGTCCTCGGCTTCTTCACCCTTTCTGCCCGGCAGGAGTACTACTCGCTTCCAGCCCTTCCCGCGCTCGCGCTTCTCATCGGCGGCCTGCTCGCCCGCGCTGACCGCAACCGGACTGTAGAGGACTCCCGTGCCCGCCAGAGCGCGCTGGCGTGGTCGCGCTGGTTCCTCATCCCGCTCGGAACCCTTCTCGCCACCGCCTGCGCCTTCTTCGCCCTCGCCGCCCGCCCGGCGCCCGCCGGCACTGACATCGCCACCCTCCTCGCCCACTCCACCGAGAGCTACAATCTCTCGCTCAGCCACCTCGCCGATCTCACTCCGGCGGCGATGGATCTCTTCCGCCTGCCGCTTGCCCTGTGCGCGCTCGCGATGCTCATCATCGGCCCCGCCTGCTTCCTCCTTCGCCGCTCAGGCCTGACCTTTGCCGCCAATCTCACCCTGGCCGCGGGCAGCACGGCTCTGCTTCTCTCCGTGCACGGAGGCCTCGCGCAGTTTTATCCCATCCTTGGCTCGAAGGTCCTCGCCCAGAGCATCCTGCTCGACCAGCAGGCACACCGCACCGCACCGGGGCAGGCAAGCGATCTCCTTCTCATAGACGGCGAACTCACCGCCGGCTCCAGCCTCCTCTTCTACACGCATCAGCCCGTTCATCTTGTTGATGGACGCATCAACGGTCCCTGGTACGGCTCCTTCTGGCCGGACGCCCCGCCCATCTTTGAGACCGATGCCACCCTCCACCAGCTCTGGGCCGGACCGCGCCACATATATCTGCTGACCTACCACGCCGACACCCGCTCGGCTGATCTCGCCCGCTTCGCCCCTACCCGCATCCTCCAGGCATCAGGCGGCAAGGCTATACTCACGAACCGTCCCTGAACGGCCCGGCTGGTCCTCATTCGGCAGAAATGTTTCGCCACACTCTGAGACTGGCAGTACGTTGGTACTCCCTTAGCGGGCAGAGCATCCGCAAACTTGATCTCGTGAAAGCCCCTAAAATGGCAGCCAACCTACCCGCTCTGCTTACTCTCTACATAGAAAGCAGAAGCCGTCGGTGTGGTCCTCAGTACTGACCAGAATCAACTTCAATTTATCCAACACACGTTGGTACGGCCGGTCCGGGTTTGGACGCACGCCGAGCCACGGAGGCTCCCTTGTCTAAAAACATGCACCGGTCTCTTCTTTGCCCCGCAGATCGTATTTCAGAAGAACAGCTCGCAACCGATCGCCGCCTGCTCGCCTTCGACCGCTCTCTTCAGCACCTGAACCGCCGCGGCTTCATGGCCGCCTTTGCCGGTGCCGCGCTCGCCGCTGCCACCCTTGCAGGCCGCTCTGCCGGCGCACAGTCAATCACTGTGCCGGCGGTCGTCGATGTGCTGAACTTCGCCCTCAATTTCGAGTATCTGGAAGCGAACTTTTATGCCTTTGCTTCCACCGGCAGCGGACTTTCAGCTGCTGATATGGGCACCGGTGCCGTCGCACCTACGGGCGCTCCCGGCAAGCTCCCGCTCGATGCCACCACCCTTGCCATCGCCCAGGCTCTGGCCCAGGATGAGCGCAATCACGTCGAGCTTCTCCGCAGCGCGATCACCTCTCTCGGCGGCACTCCTATCGCGCAGCCGCTCATCAACTTTGCAGCCATGGGAGCCGTCACCACGCAGTCCCAGTTCCTCATCGCCGCTCGCCAGTTCACCGCGCTCGGCAACTCCGCCTATGTCGGCAGCGCGCAGCTTCTGGTCTCAAACCCCACCGTCCTCACCACCGCTGCCCAGATCCTCGGCGCTGAAGGCCAGCACGGCGGCACCTTGAACTACCAGTGCATCGTGCAGGGCATCACCAGCCCCGCGATCGACGCGCAGGATGTCATCCCTACGCCGACCAACTACTTTACCGTTCAGCCTGACGCCGCACTCTCCCCCGCGCGCAATACCTCGCAGGTTCTCGGCGTGGCCTACGGCATCTCCATGGCCTCGACTACCACTCCAGCGGCCGGCACCATGATGGGCGGCTTCTTCCCCAGCGGCGTAAACGGCACCGTCAAATCAACATAAACTGCGCGGCCCTGATCCCGTACCCACCCTCATCTCCGACCCATGCAGTAGACCCCTTTGCCGGGAGGCAATACGAAATGTCGAAATTCACATCCCCCATCAATGAGACCGATCTGCACCTCTCCGAGCGCTCCGCCTCGAGCCTCAACCGCCGTGGCTTTTTGACCTCATTGGGAGCCGCCGGCGCTCTCGCCGGAACCGCCGTTCTAACCGGTTGTAGCGACGCCGGCCCACTCAAGCCCAACACGCCATCCACCACACCGTCCGTCGTCGACGTGCTTAATTTCGCCCTCAATCTCGAGTACCTGGAAGCGAGCTTCTACTCCTATGTCACCACTGGCAACGGTCTCGCCAGCAGTCTCACAGGTACCAGTCCGGGCACAGTCACCGGCGGCGCCAAAGTCAACTTCACAAACGCCACGGTAGCCGCGACCGCCGCTCAGCTTGCTAACGACGAGTCCAAGCACGTCGCCTTCCTTCAGAGCACCATTATGATGATCGGCGGCACCCCGGTTAGTCTGCCCGCCCTCAACCTGGCGGCTATGGGCGCTGTCTCGTCCGACGCTACCTTTCTCACAGCGGCCCGCCAGCTTGAGACTGTAGGTGTCAGCGCCTACGGCGGCGGCGCGCAGTTCCTTGTCTCCAATACTGCGGCCATCCTCTACGCCTCGCAGATACTTGATACCGAGACGCAGCATGAGAGCTTCCTTCGCCAGCTCTGCATCGCTCTCAACGTCAGCTCACCGGCGGTCGACTCGGCCGACTATCCGCCGACAGCGAGTGCCATCTTCAACACAAGCCCTACCACCGGCCTCTACACGGTTCGCACAACATCGCAGGTGCTTGCAATCGTCTACGGAGCCCCAGGCCAAAGCGGCCTCAGCAAGGGTGGCTTCTTCCCGAACGGCCTTAACGGCAATATAATCGTCAGCTAACGAAGAGCTGAGATCAAGCCAGACAGATCAAAGGTGATGACGCCTTTGATCTGCCCATTTTTATTCCAGGATTCGTGCGACGAGGTCATAGTCGTGCGACTCGGTGATCTCGGCGCGGTAGAAGGTGCCGGGGACGAGGGTTTCGTGGGGGCCGAAGTCGTTGAGGAAGACCTTGCCGTCGATCTCGGGCGCATGAAAGAGGGTGCGCGCCTCCCAGAGCAGGTCGGTTTCCTCCGACGGACCTTCGACGAGAACGTCAAGCTGCCGTCCGATCCAGGTGCGCTTCGCACGGGTGGAGATCTTCTGCTGCAGCCGCATCAGTTTGCGGCGGCGGGCCTCGATCGTACGGCGCGGCACCTTCAGCGAGGCGTCGAGATCGAAGGCTTTCGCGCCCTCCTCGTCCGAGTAGGTGAAGACGCCCATCCAGTCGAGTTGCGCGGTCTGGACGAAGTCGCAGAGTGTCTGGAAATCCTCTTCGGTTTCGCCGGGGAAGCCCACGATAAAAGACGTTCGTATGACGATGCCGGGGACAAGGCGGCGAGCCTTTTCGATGAGCTTGAGGAAGATGTCGCCCGACCCGCCACGCTTCATGCGCTTGAGCACGGAGGCCGACGCGTGCTGCAGCGGCACATCGAGGTACGGCGCGATTGCGGCGTGGCGCGCCATCGTTTCGAGCAGCCGCGTGGTCACCTTGTTGGGGTAGGTGTAGAGGAAGCGCAGCCACTTCAAGCCCGGGAGGACAGCAAGGGCTTCCAAAAGTTGGGCCAGCCCTTCGGCCAGGCCTAGATCCTCCCCGTAGCAGGTGGTGTCCTGCCCGATGAGCGTGATCTCACGCACGCCCTGCGCGATGAGGTTCTGCGCTTCGGCGAGGATCGAGCCGATGCGGCGTGAGCGGAACTTACCGCGCAGCTGCGGGATAATGCAGAAGCTGCACGGGTGGTCGCAGCCCTCGGCGATCTTGATGTATGCGCTGGCGCGCGGCGTGGCAAGAATGCGCGGCGTGACATCGGAGTAGAGGTAGTCGGGAAGCGCAGCGGTGGCACCGTCCCAGCTCTCGCGGGAGAAGCGGCCTGCAGCCTC
>CAXTJC010000147.1:0-7088 GCA_964244225.1 uncultured Acidobacteriaceae bacterium | reverse complement strand
AAAAAGGGAGTTCTTGCTGTTGAGCGTGTGATCTATACGAGCCAGAGGCCAATCGCCGCGATAGAGATCACTATTGAAAGGAAAGTGAAAGGAGTAGTTGTCAACAGGAAGGCTTGCGGAGCCGACGTTTGGCGCTGGTAGATAGTTGTTCTGAAAGGCTCTCGCGACGGAGCTGATGCGATTTTGCGGAATCGTGTTATTGGGAAAAGGCTGCCCTGTAGACGGATCGATGATGGCGGACGAGAAGATACCATTTCGCCATCCGCTAGTCGGTACGCTGGCAATAATGGCTGTGCCAAGTGGGATGCGTTGAGCAAACCATTGGCCGTAGAAGAAGGTGCGGTTTTTCCAGATGGGGCCGCCACCTTCAAGGTTCCACTCATGCTGGAGATACGAGGTCTTACCGGGATCGAAGTAGCCGCGGGCATCAAAGACTGAGTCATAGATTCGGTAGCGCGCGCTGCCGTGAAAGGCATTAGAGCCGCGCTTCGTGGTGTCGTTCAGTTGAACGGGAACAGGGCTCTCAGCGGGTGCGTTGAAGAGGGTAGCGGAGAACTCTTCGAAGAAATTCGCATTGTTGCTCTGCTCGCCGCCTAAATCGTTGGGGATGCCGTCGAATGTCTGGGTCTGTTGAGCCTGCGTCTGGCCATTCGCGATAGGGGAGCCAAAGCCACCCTGCACACCGCCGAGCGTGGTAAGGATGGCGTAGGCCGTGGGATAGATGCGGACCTGCGGCGATGCGCCAAACTGCTTTGCAGTGACAACATCCGAGATAGTAGCGGATTCTGTCGCAATCACCGCAGCGCCGGCGGAGATGGTGACTTCTTGTGCGGCTTCGCCAACGGCGAGTGCTGTATCCAGACGGCGGATCTGGCCACTGTCAAGGACAACATTTTCCGCGACGTAGATTTTGAAGCCTGGTGAGATACAGCGAAGCTGGTAGCTCCCCGGCCTGATCTCATTGAATTCAAAATCGCCATCGGCATTGGAGACGGCATCTCGCACGGTGCGCGCGGTGGAGGGCTCGACCAAGGTGACTTGCGCGCCAGGAACGACGCCGCCACTGGCGTCGGTTACAGTGCCGCGGAGTGTCGCATTCACTGTCTGAGCAAGGAGAAGCCTGTCCGGCGAACAGAGTGCGATGACGCTCACAAGGACGATGTCGAAGAGCCTAATCTGCTGACGAACAAGAACGGAGGGGCGAGGACGATGTGACAGCAGCATGGAGAACCTCCAAGTGGGGGTGTCAGCAGATGCTTCCCGAGACTTTTGAGAAAGTTACGCAAGTATGCCTCAAGCTTTTCTTTTCGGCAAGTTTTATCCTCCGTTTGCAGACGTTTTATTTCGTTTAGTCATTTTTGCTGTTCCGCTATCACGGAGGCTATTAACGTCAGAGCTGGAGAGGTGCTGAGGACGCGATCACTCAGATCAAAGGCGTGAGGCAAATTTGCGCCAGGATCGATGTCAAGGGCTTTTCCGTCAAGGAGATACGCACTGATCAGCGCAGCAGGGAGATTGTGCGCTGACGTCATGGCGGAAAGTTGCCGTGCAAGTGGAGGCTGATCTTTTTGCTGCATTTAATCTGCGATGAGCCACCTCCGGGGCACCCTAATGGGCTGAGATCAGGTACCCGGGTGTCAACCAGAGGCTTGGCTGCTGGAGTTCGGCGGCGATGGCTTCATTGAAGAGCAGAGGCCTGTCTGACCTACTGTTTCGACGTGTTCGGGTGGCGGTCAAGCAGCTTTTCGCGGGTGTTAGGGCAGGTTTAGTGAAGGTGCGTTCATCGGGGCAGGAAAACTTTCGAGACCCGGAGCGATCGGCGTGAGAGATCGCGCAGAAGGCCCAAGTGAGATACAGGAGTGGAGCCGAGTAGAGACGTGTCAGTTGAACATGTGCGTCGCGGGGCGGTGCCTCTCAGGAATCATTTTGGCGCATTTTCCTACGTGACGAAAAGCACCGAGTGATGACAGCTTGATTAATACCGTTGACAAGAGAAGCGCCGTCAAGGAGACTTCACAGCAATATGAAGATAAACGAAACCACTCTCAGGTCTTGAGGTACCCGCGTATGCAGATGCGAAGGAACATGACAATTGCGTGTCTTCTGGCGATAGCTCCGTATGCCGCCGTGCGCGTGCAGGCGCAGATCGATACGGCGACGGTGGCGGGACGAGTGGTCGATGCGACGGGCGCGACGGTTCCGCAGGCGGTTGTGACTTTAACCAATACGGGTACAAACTTTGCGTACCACGCGACGACGAACAGCAACGGAGAGTGGACGATCAGCCCGGTGCACATTGGGGTGTACCGGCTGGAGATAACGGCGCAGGGGTTCAGCCGGGCGGAGGCGGGGCCATTCACGTTAAGCGTGCAGCAGCGGCAGCAGATCGATCTGAGCCTGCAGACGGGGACAGTGACTTCAGCGGTGGAGGTGACGACCGCCGCGCCGGTGCTCGAGACAGCGAACTCGGATCGAAGCCAGCTGATTGATAGTCGGACGATGGTGACGCTGCCGTTGAACGGGCGGAACCCGGTGCAGCTGGCGCAGCTCTCGGCGGGTGTGACGGTGAGTGAGCCGGGGTCGCGAGATGAGAGCGGGTATGGATTCAGCGCAAACGGGGCGCGATCGCTGCAGAACAATTTTCTGCTGGACGGCATTGATGACAACTCGAACCTGCCGGATCTATTAAACGAGGCGAACTATGCGGTGATGCCATCGGTGGATGCGCTGCAGGAGTTCCGGGTGCAGACGGACGCGTACTCGGCGGAGTTTGGGCGGGCGACGGGCGCGGTGGTGAACGCGACGACGAAGAGCGGGACCAATCAGGTACACGGGGTGGTGTACGAGTTCCTGCGCAACCAGGCGTTTGACGCGCGCAACTACTTTGACCAGACGTTGCCGCCGTACCACCAGAACCAGTTTGGCGGGACGATTGGTGCGCCAATCCTTAAGAATAAGCTGTTTGTGTTCGGGGACTACGAGGGTCTGCGGCTCTCGCAGGGGCAGACGTATACCAGCCTGGTGCCGACCGCGGCGCAGAAGGCGGGAGATTTTAGCAGCCAGCTGGATACGAACTCGCCGACCGGAGTGAGTGACTGTAATGGACAGCCGACGTATGCGGGCGAGCTGTTTGATACGACGTTGACGCAGGTTTCGGCAACGAGTCCGACGGGCTTCTGCGGGGTGCCGTTCGGATATGGAGGTGGGGTGGCGTCGAACGTGATTCCGGCGGCGAGGATGGATGCGCTGGGCACGAGGCTGGCGGCGCTGTATCCGACACCGAACGCGGCGAACAGCAGTGGTTACAACTACGTCTCGAATCCGAAGCTGGTGCGGACCGGCAACCAGGGCGACGTGCGAGTGGATCAGATCATCACGCAGCATGACAACGCATTTTACCGATTCAGCATGAGCCGGGCGCCGTACACGATTCCACCATCGCTGCCGGGACTGGCGGATGGCGGCGGCTTCTTTAGCGGCGACGGATTGAACAATGCGTATGCGGCGGCGGCGAGTCTGACGCACGTGTTTAGTCCGAAGCGGGTGGACGAGGTGCGGGTGGGATGGAATCGGCTGCATTCGAGCCGATACCAGTTCAACTCGGGGACGGATGTTTCGGGGCAGATTGGATTTCCAGGGGTGCCCTACAGCGCGGGCAACGGCGGTCTGCCGCAGATGTACTTCAACGATGTGGCGACGCTGGGCAGTCCGACGTATCTGCCGTCGAATGAGATTCAGAACACGTACTCGCTTTCGGATACGTTTACGCTGATCGCGGGGAACCACAGCATCAAGATTGGCGGAGAGTTTCGGCCGGAGGAGTTCACGATTTATCAGCCGGCGGCGCCGCGCGGGACGCTGAGCTTTGGCACGCAGTTCACGGATAATCCAGGCGCGCAGGGAACGGGCGGGAGCGGCTTTGCGACGCTGCTGACGGGGCAGCCGGATGGCGGGTCGATCAACAATATTAACAACGTGGATTACAACCGAAGGGTCTATGGGGTGTTTCTGCAGGACGACTGGCGCGCTTCGCCGAAGCTGACGATTAACGCTGGCATTCGTTACGACTTTTTCTCGGCGATCAAGGAGCGACACAACGCGCAGGCGAACTTCAACCCGGTGACAGGTTTGCTCGACATACCGAGGAGCAGCGGTGTCACGCTGACGCCGACGCTGGCGAGCATTCTACCGGTGAACCGGACAGCTTCTGACGGCCTGATTGCGCCGGTGTACACGAACTTCTCGCCGCGAGTTGGACTGGCCTACCAGTTCCAGCCGGGATGGGTGGTGCGGGCGGCCGCGGGACTGTTTTTCAACGGGGAGGAGAGCGGACCGTACAGCAACCCGAGCCCGGGATTTAACCCGCCGTACTTTGCTTCGCAGAACTTTGTCGGGACCTGCAGCCTGCCTTCGTACGCGGCGGTGCAGGACTGCTCGGTTCCAGGACTGAGGACGCTGGCGGAAGGATTTCCGGCGAATGCGTTGACGGATCCGAACACGCCGAACCTGTTCTCAGAAAACCAGCTGCTGACGCCGTACGTGGAGCAGTGGCACGTGACGGTGCAGCATGAGATTGGACCGAAGACGACGATTGAGGGGGCGTATGTGGGGTCGAAGGGAACGCACCTGTACACCTCGTCCAACCTGAACCAGGCCATGGCGACGCCTGATCCGACGGCGGACTATGCGTCGCGGCGTCCTTTCTCGTACGTTAATTCTTCAATTGGCTGGCTGCAGTCGAATGGATTCAGCAACTACAACTCTGCTCAGTTCCGGATGGAAGAGCACTTGAACCATGGGGTTGCCGCGATTGTGAACTACACCTATAGCCATGCGCTGGGGAACTCGTCCAACGCGAGCCTGGGAGCGCAGAACAACGATGGCTTCCGCGATATTCGGCGGATTGCCGAGTATGGGAACCTGGACTTTGATGTGCGGCACCGGTTTACGGCGGGGTACTCCTGGGATCTGCCGATTGGCCGAGGGATGGCGCTGGCGGGTGATAGCGGATCGTTGGTTGACGCGCTGATCGGGCATTGGCAGCTGTCCGGCGTGGTGACGTTGTCGTCGGGCACGTGGTTTACGGTGACGGATTCGAACTCGAACTTCTCGAACTCGGACGGGCAGCAGCGGCCGGACTTTGTGCCGGGCCAGAAGGCTTCGGACAAGCCGTGTGTGGCGGGGACGTTCTTCAACACGTGTGCATTCCAGGATCCGACGCTGGGGTCGTTCGGGAATGTTTCTCTAAATACGTTGAACGGGCCTGGGAATAAAAACTGGGATGCTTCACTGCTGAAGACCGTGACGTTTGGCGAGTCGCGGCGGCTGGAGCTGCGGGGTGAGTTTTATAACGTGCTGAATCATCCGAACCTGCTGTTTGCGGGGGCGGGGCCGCAGAACTCGAATAATGCGACAACGTTTGGGTCTTCAAATTTCGGGGTGCTGACGGCGGCGCGGGATCCGCGGCTGATTCAGATTGGGGCGAAGATTTATTACTAGTGCCGGGGGGCGACAGAGGTGCAAGGGGGTGCTTTTGTCGCCCGGAAAGAAGGCATACCCCAGGGGCTGAAGGGTTGGTGACGGGTTTTTGGTGCCGAGGCTGAAGCCTCGGCCTACCTAGAAGCAAGGTCGGCGGGCGGGGGCTGCTGAGGGTGGAGAAGCGGGTCCCTCCACTTCGGTCGGGGTCACAGGTTTAGGGTGGAGTTTCGCGTCGCTGCGCTCTGTGGGAAGACGAAATGCGGGGGTTCCTCGCTGCGCTCGGAATGACAACCAAAATTGCGCTGTGATGGCGGGATGAGAGTTTGCGGTGGACAAGCAGATCCCTTCGGGATGACAACTAAAGAAGGAATCAGACGAGGATGAGTTTGCAGCCGAAGGAGCGGACGCGTTCCTGGAGTTCGGGGGGGAGGCTGGTGTCGCTGATGACGATGTCGACTTCAGAGAAGGAGGCGATGAGCGACATGCTGCGGCGGGCGAATTTGCTGGCGTCGGCGACGACGATAATTTCGCGGGCGGCGCGGAGCATGGCGCGGTTGGCCATGGTTTCTTCGAGATTGGTGCCGCTGACGCCGAACTCGGGATCGCAGCCGGCACCGCAGAGGAAGAGCTTGTCGGCGGAGAACTGCTCGAGCATGTCTTCGGTGGCGCGGCCGACGATGGAGGCGGAGTCGTTGCGGACGGTGCCGCCCATCATGATGGTCTGGGTGTGACGTGAGTTGAGGAGCTCGACGGCGATGTTGACGCCGTTGGTGATGACCTGCAGGTTGGGGATGTTTTTGAGCTGGCGGGCGAGCTCGAGGGTGGTGGTGCCGGAATCGAGGATGACGGTTTCGCCTTCCTTGATGAGGGTGGCGGCCATGGCGCCGATGCGCTGTTTTTCCTTGGATTGATTTTTGAGGCGTTCATGGAGGGGGGACTCGCGGAAGACGGTGTCCTGAATGACGGCGCCGCCGTGGGAGCGCTGGACGAGGCCGCGGTCGTGGAGCTCGTTGAGGTCGCTGCGGATGGTGACGGCGGAGGTTTTGAAGCGGGAGACGAGGTCGTTGACTTTGGCGCGGCCTTCGGCGCGGATGATCTGGAGGATCTGCAGGCGGCGTTCTTCGGCCATCATGCCGTCGGGCAGGGGATCGTCTTCGGTGGCGCTGCCATTGATGGAGCGCTGGCTGAGGTCCTTCTTCATGGGGGGTGCTCCGCGGGTTCCGACAGCCATGATACCTATACGGGTCGATGCGCGGAGCAGACGGGCGCTAGATGCGGATGAAGACCTTGTTACGGAACATCCAGAAAAGGAGCAGCCAATAGATGGTAAGGGTGAGGATGCCGAGCAGAAGGGGCTCAAAGGTGGAGCCGAAGAGGCTGAGGGCACGCTCGCCGAGATTGATGCGAAAGCTGCTCTGGACAAAGTCTTCAAAGAGATGCGCCATGAGGTAGGCGGCGATGGAGTTGACGCCGACGATGACGAGCGGGAAGGCGAAGCGGCGGTACTGCTTGACGTCGATGAGCCAGGAGAAGACGGCGAGGTAGAGGAAGCAGATGCCGCCGCTCCAAAGGACCCAGGCGGGGGTCCAGATGCGTTTAACGATGGGACA
>CAXTJC010000146.1:0-7108 GCA_964244225.1 uncultured Acidobacteriaceae bacterium | reverse complement strand
TATGGCGGGGACGACGGGGCTCGAACCCGCGACCTCTGCCGTGACAGGGCAGCGCTCTAACCAACTGAGCTACGTCCCCAAACCCAATCAGACTATCGCCCGATTTGAAATTGGTCCACCAGGAGCTTCTATTCCAGCTGCCGGCATCGCTCTCCTGCTCAATGAGCATCGCCTGTAAAGCAGATGCCATCACCCCACCGAAGAGCTGTCACAACAGAAGTCTATCAGAAAACGGCACCGCTCTCTTCGGAGCCGCTGACTCGTTCAGCCCCTCATCGGACAAGACTCACTGCACCTTTCCCTGCGGTCGCAGGCTCCGCATACCCAGCGCGCAATCGATCGCATTGGCCGATGCAATCTTCAGATTATCCGCGGCCACGCACAGCCAGAATCGCGTATGGCCGTCCCCCTCGCCATCCGCGGCAACGCTGATCAACAGCTCACGGCGGCCGGCGGCTAGAAGATTGCTCGGCAGGTCAGCCTCGCCGGCCACCTCAATCCTTCCGCCTCCAAGTGCCTTGACCACCTCCGCCTTTGACGCGGCCTCACGAAACTCCAGAAAGACCGAGCTTGTATAGCCATGGAAGACCGGCGCCTGCAGCAGCTGAAGCGAGAGCGCAGGTAACTGCTCGTTGGCCAGAGCCTCGTAGTGGGCAGCGATCGTGCGCGTGCTCTGTGCGAGTTTTTGAGGAGCATCCTCCCCCAGATCAGCCAGTACATTAAAGGCTGTCTGCGCGTCGAACACCTCCTGCGGCAGATCCTTGAAAGACAGCAGATTGACCGTCTGCTGATGAAGTTCATCCAGGCCCGGACTGCCGAACTCCGAGGCCGGCTGCAGGATGGTTGCTGCCAATGTTCTAAGCGGCGGCGCTCCTGCTACCAGGCGCGCCGCAATCAGTGCCAGCATCGTCGCCACCGGATGCGCGGGAACGATTGCAGCCGTCTGAAGATCTGGCTTGCGGGCAGCAACACCATCGTTTTGTTGGGTGCCAGTGGCGTGCAGCGGCGCAACCCACGGAGACCAAACCATCACCTCCGGCTGATCGCTCAAGGCATACGTCAGATCGACGACTGTTGCTCCCGCCTGCCGCGCATTCTTCCAGTACTCGCGCGTTTGCTCCTCGGTGCCCGCAAAAAACGCGAAGGCGGCGCCGTCAAAGGAGCCCGCACTGACCCGGCGAATAAACGATGCTTCCTCGCCCAGCGTTGTGACCTGTCCTTCAACAGCCTCGCTGTCAAAAAGAAGGATCTCGGCCGTTCCCAGCGCAGAGTCGGCTATCTCTTCACTCAGCTCCTTGCCAAGCAACGAAGATGCGCCAACGAGTACGACTCTCAAAGGATGTACAGGCATATCGTCTCAGATGCTCCAGAAAGGCTGTCTGGCTCGTTCAAACCCCGGTAATCGCGCGTCTTCGATTTCGTCCACGAGAGTATGCCAGGCGCGCCAGAACCCCCGAGACCAGATATCCCAGCGAGATCACCATCAGCGCATACTCGGAATACGCGACGACAACTGCAATCACAAACGCGAGCATCGCCAGAAATTGAAACGGATGCTTGCCCCGCAGTGTCAGCTCCTTTCCGCTCCAGAACCGCCACGAGCTCACCATCAGCACCCCGGCAAACAGAATCAACCCGAGCCACACCAGCGAGATCCACGGACTGTCGATCGGAGAGCCGCGAAAGCCGTGCACGATAGAGGCCAGCACCCCCGCACCCGCGGGTATCGGCATGCCTACAAAATACTTGCGGTCCGGCCGCCCCGGGTTCCGTGGCTGCGGATTCACACTCACATTAAAGCGCGCCAGCCGGCTTGCCCCGCAGATCAGAAAGAGAAAGCACGCCAGCACGCCGAAGTGCGCCACCCGCTCCCGCAGATACGGGCTGACCGTAAGCGGCAGCATGCGAAATCCCCAGATGTACGCGAGGATCGCCGGCGCGACGCCAAACGTGATCACATCCGCCAGCGAATCAAGCTCCCTGCCGAAGGCGCTGGTCGTATGCGTCATGCGAGCGATCCGCCCGTCCAGCCCATCGAACAGCACAGCGAAACCAATAGCCAGGGCAGCTCGGTCGAAGTAGGCCGGGTCCGCCACCGAGCCTTGCAGGCTCTGTGTCATCGCATAAAAGCCGGCTGCGATATTACCCGCCGTAAACAGCGACGGCAGCACATACATGCCACGGCTCGGCTGCCGCCGCGGTCTCGTATCCTTCACTGCCGCAAGCTCCTGTTCCATCAGCGGCTCTGCGCTCCCGCGGCTTCGGTTTGCCCGGACAAAGGCGTAGGCACAACGGCAAGAACGGTCAAACCGCCAACCACGCGCATCCCTGTCTTGACCCTCAGGTCCGCCTCAGCAGGCAGCAGAACATCGCAGCGCGAGCCGAACTTGATCAGCCCAATCCGCTGTCCACGCTCCACGCGATCTCCAGCCTTCAGGTTGCATACGATTCGTCTCGCCAGCAGGCCGGCGATCTGCTTGAAACCCACCTCATACGCTCCCGCGTCGATGACCACCAGCGTCTGCTCGTTTTCGAGCACCGACTCAGCCTTCATGGCATTCATAAAACGGCCCTTGCGAAACTCGCACAGCTTCACAACGCCGCTCACCGGCGACCGGTTAACATGCACATCGAACACGTTCAGAAAGATGCTCAGCCGCAGCCGGCTTCCGCTCGGCAGTTCAATCCACTCCGCCTCCGTCACTAGGCCGTCCGCGGGCGAAACAATCTGCCCCGGCAGCGACGGGATAGTGCGTGCAGGATCGCGAAAAAACCAAAGAAAGAAGCAGGCCAGCAACACCGGAATCAACACCAGCCACACTACGTGAGTAAACAGCCAAAGAAGCACGGCGACCACGCCGAAAGCCAAACCGTAAAGATACCCGTCACGCACCATGATTGCCGCAATTATAGATGTGCCCCGCAACTCACCCGCGTATCTCTTACAACACACACGACATAAGGACGGCATCATCCGGCGGATCCGCATAGTACCGTGACCGCCTGCCCACACTGTGAAATCCCAGCGACCGGTAGAGTTCAATCGCGCCACCGCTCGCCGAGCGAACCTCCAGTTCCAGGGCTCGAGCCCCGCATTCCCGGCACCACTTCATCACGCGAAGGCACAGCAAGCGCCCCAGCCCGCCCCTGCGCGCGCCAGGCACAACCGCAAGGCTTTCAAGCTCCGCAGGCGCCTCGGCACCCAGCCTCATCGCCACCGCAGCGGCAAACCCCAGTAGAGCTCCTGTCCGCGCATCCACAGCCACCAGCAAAAGCCGCTCCCGCCCCGCTTCGCTCGCGAGATACCCTTCGTACTCGCCTTCACTCCAGTGCGGCAAATCCGGCATAGCCCGCTCCATCGCCACAAGGCCGCGCAAATCCTCCCGCAGCGCCGGCCGGAGACGCCACTGCATTAAACGCCAGCCTCCGTCACCCGCGCCGCTCGATGCCTTCGCTGCCGCTCGATCGTCTCCTGCTCCGTCTTGTGCAGATACAGCGCGTCCAGCAGCAGCGGATCGGCAATCTCACCCTTCGCCGCACGCGCCAACGCCAGCGGAACCGCATCGGCCGCCGTAATCCGTGGCGCCTCCAGCACCGCAACACCAGAAAGCTCCCCCGCGCTTCCCTCCTCGCACACCATCCCCAGCCCGAGCGCCCGAGCGTGCTCCACCACCCAGCCTCTCTCGGATACACCCTGCTCCACCGTCCGCCCCGCACGCACCTGCGCCCAGAAGACCTCGCCGCGCCCTGCCTCCAGCATCGCCACCACATCCTGCGGCGCCCGGCCGGTATCCCGCGGCACTCGGCCGGCCAGAACCTCCAGCCGCGACACCGCGAGCAGAGCCAGCGAACTCACCTCTACCAGCCCTTTGGCCGCGCTCAGCCCCACACGAACCCCCGTAAACGAACCCGGCCCGCGAACCACCACCAGCGCATCCAGATCCCGCAGCCGCCATCCCTGCTGCGGCAGCAGATCGGCAATCACCCCGATCAGCTCCTCAGACGCTCTCCTGCCTGAAAATATCCTCTGCTCGAGCACCCGCTCGCCCTCTGCAAGCGCCACTGTAGCCTCGCTGCCGCACGTGTCAAGCAGCAGCAGCCTCCGTCCGCCCTCTTCCCCGCGATCCTCTCGTATAGAAGTCATTCCCTCCCGATCATAGCGTCGCCGAACCTGCGGCGCTCCCACCCGCTCAAGCCCTTGACAGCGCCCGACCGCAAACCGCTATGCTCATCCCCGTGCCTGATTCACGCTGCACGGGCCTGCCGTCCATCCCGACCGTCCGGAGTTTCTCGACCGCATGCCCTCCGCATCCGCCCGCAGCCCGGCTTACATCGCGGAAGCTCCGCAGAGTCTGAACGTGCGCTGGCTCGTCTGCGGCCTGCTCTTCCTCGCCACCACCATCAACTACATGGACCGCTCGGTGCTCTCGCTCATCGAGCCCCTGCTGCACGCCGTGCCCTTCATGGGTTGGGACTTCAGCCGTGACGCCGTGCATCAGAGCGTCTTCAACAACAACTACGGCAACATCGTCATCTGCTTTCAGGTCGCCTACGGCATCGGCCTTCTCACCGCTGGCCGCATAATCGACCGCCTCGGCACTAAAATCGGCTACGCCCTCGCCATCCTCATCTGGGGCCTGGCGTCCATGGGACACTCCATCGTCACCTCGGTCGCCGGCTTCTGCATCGCTCGCGCCCTGCTGGGACTCGGCGAATCAGGCAACTTCCCTGCCGCCATCAAAGCCACCACCGAGTGGTTCCCCTCTGAAGAACGCGCCCTCGCCACCGGCCTCTTCAACTCCGGCTCGAACGCCTCCGCCTTCATCGCGCCCGCCCTGGTCGCCGCCGTCACCGCCCGCTACGGCTGGCACGCCGCCTTCCTCACCACAGGGTCCATGGGCCTGGTCTGGCTCGTTCTCTGGCTGCTCTTCCCCTACAACCGCCTGCGCCGCGGCGCCACCATCACCCAGCAGAACCTCGCCCTGGTCGCCGGCGATCGGCCGCGCCTCTCCACCCTGCTGCGTACGCGCGGCCTCTACGCCTTCTCGATCGCCAAAGGCATGACCGACCCCATCTGGTGGTTCTACCTCTTCTACCTGCCCAAATTCCTGAACGAAAACTACGGCCTCGATCTCGCCCACGCCTACTGGCAGATCGTCGCCGTCTACGCCGTCGCCTCCGTCGGCTCCATCCTCGGCGGCGGCCTCTCCGGCTGGCGCATGCAGCGCGGCCACAGCGTCAATAACGGCCGCAAGTTCGCCCTCCTGACCTGCGCCGTCTGCGTCCTTCCCATCATGCTCGTTCCCACTATGCACACGGTGTCTCCGCACAACGCCTGGCCCGCCGTCGCCCTCTTCGCCCTCGCCGCCGCCGCCCACCAGGGCTGGTCCGCCAACCTCTTCTCCACCCCAACCGACATGTTCCCCTCCACCGCCGTCTCCACCGTCGTCGGCATCGGCGGAGCCGTCGGAGCGGCCGGCGGAGCCATCTTCACCGCCCTCGTCAAAAACTACTTCTCGCTCCACCCCCTCCTCATCTTCGGCCTAGCCGCCTTCGCCTACATCAGCGCCCTCGCCATCTTCCAAACCCTCGTCCCCCGCCTCGGCCTCCCTTCTGGTCTCCCCCCAAAAGACTTGTCATCCTGAGCGTAGAAGGACCCCCCCGCATTTGTTCTTCGCCACGGAGCGAAGCGACAGACCTTCTCTTTGGTTGTCATCCTGAGCAAGCGAAGGACCCGCTTCGCTACTACCAACGCGCCATTCCCCTACTACATAATCTTTGTCATCCTGAGCGCAGCGAAGGATCCCCGCACCTGCTCTTCGTAACGGAGCGAAGCGACAGACCTTCTCTTTGGTTGTCATCCTGAGCGAAGCGAAGGACCCGCTTCTCTACTACCAACGCGCCATTCCCTTACTACGTAAGCTTTGTCATCCTGAGCGCAGCGAAGGACCCGCTTCTCTCCATCACATGAGCCCTCAGAAGACGTTTTTCGTCTACATCCTGGCCAGCAGATCACGTACGCTCTACATTGGCGTAACTAGAAACCTCCATCAGCGTCTCTCCCAGCACCGCGCGGGTCAACACGACAGCTTCACCCGCAGCTACAACATCACTCGCCTCGTCTACGCGGAACCCTTCCACTACATCAACAACGCCATCGCCCGCGAAAAGCAACTGAAAGGCTGGCTCCGTTCCCGCAAACTCGCGCTCATTGAAGAACAGAACCCCACCTGGGAAGAACTCTCACCGCTTCGTGAGGATGATCCATCATCCTGAGCACAGCGAAAAACCCGCTTCTTCCTCACCGCACTTCCCTTGTCATCCTGAGCGCAGCGAAGGACCTGCTTCTCCCCTGCTAAACTCACACCACCACCCGCAATGTCCGACACGCCCAAAAACTTCTATCTCACCACGCCGATCTACTACGTCAACGCGCGTCCGCACATCGGCCACGCCTACACCACCATCGTCGCCGACGTCGTCGCCCGCCGCCACCGCCTGCTCGGCGACCGCACCTGGTTCCTCACCGGCACCGACGAGCACGGCCAGAAGATCGAGCGCTCCGCCGCCGCCGCCGGCATCCCGCCACAGCAGTTCGCCGATCAGGTCTCCCAAACCTTCAAAGACCTCTGGGCCCGCATGGGCATCACCAACGACGATTTCATTCGCACCACCGAGCCGCGCCACAAAGCCGGCGTCCAGAAGCTCTTCGCCGAGCTCTACGCCCGCGGCGAGATCTATCTCTCCTCCTACACCGGCCAGTACTGCGTCTCCGAAGAGATGTTCGTCGAAGGCCCCCCCGGCACCATCGGCCCCGACGGCCGCCCCACCGAAACCGTCACCGAAGAAAACTTCTTCTTCCGCCTCTCCCACTACCAGCTCCCCCTGCTCAACCTCATCGAGTCCGGCCAGCTCCTCATCACCCCCGAAGCCCGCCGCAACGAAGTCCTCTCCTTCCTCCGCGGCAACGTAGCCGAAGCCACCAACTCCCCGCAGAGTGTCACCCCTCCCCTCCCCCTTGTCATCCTGAGCGAAGCGAAGGACCCGCTTTCTGTCTCATCGGAGAGTCAGCCGGGTGCCCCATCCATGACGCAGCTTCCCCGCGACA
>CAXTJC010000145.1:0-7158 GCA_964244225.1 uncultured Acidobacteriaceae bacterium | reverse complement strand
TATAGCAGCCACAGCGCCCACACAGTGTCGCAATGTGGAAGGATGCGGTCTATAGGTCGTGTCGTTCATTTGCAAATTGCTCTGCGCTCAGGTGAATTTCTCAGAATCTGCTGAATACCACAAGCTCGCGTCTTCGCCGGATTCGCCAACTTTACAAGGCCGCGAGCGCAGCGGACTCATCCTGCTGCATGCTGGCGTACTTCGGGATACCGACCATGGTGAAGACCTTCGTAAAGTGCGGTGTCAGCCCACAGATTGCAACCGTCTGCGCGGCCTGTCTGGCTTCAAGGAGCACCTGGATAACCAGAGCGATGCCGGAGGAGTTCAGATAGGCGACGCCGGTGAAGTCGAGCAGGATCTTGCGATGCGTCTCCTTGCCGAGCGAGTGGTAGCTTCCGAGGACGGCCTCTTTCGAGGCTGAGGAGATGTCCCCGGTAAAGCGGAGGAGAGTGACCGGCTCTCCACTGGCGCCAGGGAGTTCCTGCTGCGAGACTTTGGCAGACGTTTGCACGTTACTCGTCCTCCTTATTCATGCGGATCACGAGCCGTACGAAGCTTTGCCCGTGCGTCTTCGGAACCCACTCCACCTCATCTACCAGGGCTTGAATCAGAAACATGCCCATGCCGCGCGCCTGTTCCTCGCCGTTCATCTTGCGGTCGATGTCCGGTGGCGACGGGGGCGCGTGCATGCCCGTGCCATCATCGAGCACCCTCACCTCCAGCTCGCCTGGCGACATCGACAGGATGACACCGACGGGAATCGAGGCATCCATCTGATTGCCGTGTTCGATAGCGTTGATGCAGGCCTCGGCGACTGCGGTCTTCAGGTCCTCCACGCGATCCTCGCTGAAGCCCATCAGCATCGCCATCGCAGCGGCCGTACTCATCGCTACCTTCTCAAAGCCAAGCCGCGATGGAAGCCGCACCTCGACACTGTTGCCGTCTGAAACGGTCATGCCCTCTCCTCGGTATCGCCTCTCAAGCGGCTCAGAGCGATCGCAGTCATATCATCCTGCTGCGAAGTCTTGCCCGTAAAGGTGTCGAGACTCTCCCAGAGCCGCGCCAGGGCTTGATCGGCGTCTGCGTTTGCAACCGCGCTGAAGGTCGCGGCCAGGCGATCGATGCCGAACTCCTCTTCGCCGCAAAAGATCTCGCTCAGGCCATCGGTGTACAGCAGCAGGTGCGAGCCTGGCGAAAGAGCGGCGCGTTCAGTGCTGTAGCGTGCGCCAGGCAGCAGACCGAGAGGCGTGCCGCTCGCATGGATCAGTCTCGTCTCCGCGGTCATCTCCGTGCCGCCGGATGCCAGCAGCATACCGGGATTGTGGCCTGCGTTGACGAACTCAAGCTCGCCGCTCTCGGAGTCGAGCCGCAGGAAGATCGCGGTGACGTAGCGCCGTCGAGCCTCGACACCCTCCTCCCAGTGCTGCTGTGAGAGCCGCGCCGCGAGCTCGCGCAGCGTAAGCGACTGCCGAGCAAGCGCGCGGAAGGCTGACCGGAACGCCATGCAGACCAGAGCCGAGGCGAGCCCCTTGCCGGCAACATCGGCGACGACAAACAGATACGATCCATCCGGCTCGCGCACCACATCCAGGTAGTCTCCACCCACCTGATAGCACGGCGCTGAGCGCGCCGCTATGGAGTAGCCGGCGATCTCCGGCATGGCTTGCGGCAGCAGGCTCTGCTGGATGGCGTGCGCGGCCTGGAGATCCTGTGCCAGCCGCGCGTACTCCAGATGACGCCGGTGGTTGAGGGCGTTCTCTGCGGCGATCGATGTCTGGAGCACCAGGCCTTCGAGGAAATCAATCTCGTAGAGCGTAAGCGTGCGTCCCTCCGGCGCCCGGACACGCATCTCGCACAGCACCGATCCTCCGCGGGTGAGCAGAGGAAAGCACGCGCAGGCCGCCCACGCGACAGTGTCCTCGTCGCTCGGCATCTCGCCAAAGCGGACCGCGGGATCGGAGAAGGCCGCGCCCAGCATCTCCAGCTCGAGCACAGCAATGCGCGCCGCCTGGAAGAGCACGCGGTCGAGCTCGATCGTGGAGTGAACCAGGCGAGAGGCCTCGAGCAGCGCCTGCAGGCGAATCACCTGCTCCTCAAGCGCAAGGCTTGCCACACCGGGGGCGGCCGCGACGGCAAGGGACGGATTCATCAGGAAGGGCTCTTCGTTGCTGCTCATACGGAGACCAGCCGGCTCAGTGGCTGCGCGGCTTCGGTTGCGATCTGCCGCTCCACGCGCAGCACGAGAATGTCATCTTCCTGCCCGAAGGTCTCCGCGGCTCCGGCAAGGGCCGCAGCCGGGATCGGTTGCTGCAAAAGCCTGTCGATGCGCTCGAAGCCGAAGAGCTCTCCGTGCTCGCCCTGCGCTTCGGCCACTCCATCCGACATCAGGTAGAGAACCTCTCCGGGAGCGAGCCGGAAGCGCGTCGTCGGGTACTCCATGCCGGCCAGTGTGCCCAGCGGAAGCGCGCCCTCCAGCACAAGCTCGCGGCCGTTCAGGTACGGCGGCAGGTGTCCGGCATTTGCGACGCTAACGACTCCATCCGTCGTGATCCGCAGGACGATGCAGGTTGCCGATGTATGCGATCGCTCGCAGAGACGCTCGTTCAGGGTCCGCAGAATAAACTCCGGATCTGTACTCGCCTGCGCCGCCGTCTGCAGCACCCCGAGAACGAGTGCGACCATCATGCCGGCGCAGAGACCCTTGCCCGTCACATCGCCCACAATCAGCAGGACACTTCCATCCGCTGGAAGAATCTGGAAGAAGTCGCCGCCCACCTCGCGCGCCGGACGATACTCACTCTCGATCGAGAAGCCATTTACCTGAGAGCGGCCATTTGGGATGAGCAGCTGCTGCACCTCGCGCGCCTGCTCCATCTCCAGCTTCCATTGCACCTTCTGCCGCTGTCCCCACAGGAAGCGCCGGGAGAGCATCAGCGTGATCAGCAGGATAGAGAGCATGGTCGATCCCGTACCCAGCGAGACACTAAAGCCGAAGAGCGTTGTTGAGGTGGGGATATGAATCAGGGAGAGCTCGTGCTGATAGTTCGCCATCGCCGCCAGCAGCACGGCGGGGAGCGCTAGCCAGCCCTCCGCTTCGTGATCCCGTATGCCCCGGTAGACCACCCACAGCAGCAGGCCGGCGAGAGCCAGTTTGCCGGTCAGGGCAAGCGGCACGAGAAAAGCAGCAGCCCGCACCGGAACCTGCTCGCCGAACAGTGGCGGCCGCAGCAGAAGATTGATGAAGGCCAGCAGCGCAACCAGACCCCAGACCGCGCGCTGCAGCCACACAGCAGGGCCGGCGCGCCGGAACCAGTAGGCCCAGAAGAGCACCCAGAGGCCGATGCGAAGGGGCGCGATCAGCACGTCCGTCAACAGCACCTCTGTGCTCTGCGGCAGTGCGGTCGTGAAGTTGACCAGCAGCACAATAGTGTTGCCAAGCAAGGTTACAAATAGGACCAGCGCCAGCCACAGATACGCTTTATCGTTCTGGTCCATCCAGAAGTGTGTCAGCGTAACCGCGAGCGCGAGCAGAAGCACCAGCATTTCCAGAAAGCCGATGCCGACATCATGCGCGATGTCGCTCCAATCCAGCCGTATCTGCGTGGCGATCGCGGGCGCGTGGCCCAGCACGGGCGGCGCATGCAGGCCGCCCGCATCCGGGCTCAGGATGGGTGTGGAGCGGTCCATCCACATACGAATCGCGATGGTATAGACGCCGTTTGCCGCGGGCGGCAGACGAAAGCTGCGAGGTAGGGCGCTGTAGGTCACCACATGCTTCGCGCCGAAGCTGCCGAACTCCCCCAGCTTCTGCCCGTTGACGAACACCTGGTACGCATCGTCGAAGATCCCCGGCATCTTGAGCGCGAGCGGACCGCGCTGGCTTTCGGCTGTAACCCGCAGCCGATACCAGGCATAGCCGGTGTAGCCGGCGTGGCCGTGCTCCGTCCAGCCGGGAATAAATCCACTCGTGCCGAGGTCCGGGTCTGAGGTGTCGGGCGGCGGCGTCAGATCCACCGTCTCCCATGCCGTGTCGTCATAGCCCGGCCCCGCCCAGGTCTGGTCGTCTCCGGTGCGAAAGCGCCACGGCCCTGAGAGCTCCGCGGCCGAGCTCCCGAAGATGATGTGCATGCCGTCCGGCATGGCTGTCGCTGCCTGCGCCGGCAGGCGCCGGCCATCCGCGCAGCTGAACGCAGCCAGAAACAAGAGACATGAGGCAAGTCGACGCATGACACCTCTGCACGGCAAACAGTGCTGCGAGCGCAGGCCGCGGCACTATTTCTTGACGAAGAACGCTTAGCTTGTACGCCCGAAGGCAAAGACCCCCAGCAGTAAGGCTCCCGTGGCTAGAAAAACAAACGAAGCCGGCTCCGGAGCCGCCGCGCCGCCCGACGTCGCCAGAACGGTTGCGGTTCCGGTAGGAAAGTCAGCGAAGGGCACACCATCCTCGGTGACGAAGAAAAGAGCGTTGTTCTCGAGCCTGCCACTGGCAAAGTCAAGCGTGTAATGCGTGCTTGCCGGGTCGAGATCGCACGTTGGCTGCAGGAAGATATTGTCGGACGGCGCGAGCGCGCAGCTCACCGGCTGTCCGCCGAGCGCAGCCGTGTTCGCAAAGACGAACTGCAGCTCCGTCCAATTCAGACCGGTTCGGTTGACCGCCGCAAAGCAGCCATCGGCTGTCATACCGCCGGGCAGTTCGCCCGCCTGACATCCCGTAAACTGCACCGAGAACACAGTCGTCGTGATCGGGTTGGTGGGAAAGGAGGTGCTGACCGGATCCAGAACATGCGTCTTAAAGTCGGCTTCATCGGCATGGGCGAGGGACGCTGGACCGGCAAACAGGAAGAGGGCAGCTGCCAAACACAGGAGAATTCGCATCACGAAGCCTCAGGGCAATCGAAATTTGGATTTAAGCAAACAACGCGGCCGGGACGTACAAGGGAGGGTTATCGGGACTCTACTACAGCCCTCTTGCAACAGCCAACTTATCTCATTTTCCCTAAGAGATACAGGTATCGCGCCGCTCGCGTTACAGCCAGCAGCTACTCGTACTTGAGGGTCTCGACGGGATCGAGGCGCGCCGCACGATTGGCGGGCAAGGTGCCAAAGACCACGCCCACCAGCACCGACGTGGAGAGGGCGATGATGGCGGAGAGAAAGGAAAAGGGAATTTTGAAAGGAGTAAGAAACGAGATCGTCATCGGAATGGCAAGCCCGATAACTGTTCCGACGATGCCGCCGGAGAGCGAGAGGAAGACGGCCTCAGTAAGGAACTGGAGACGTATCTCGCGTGATGTCGCGCCCAGAGCCTTGCGGATGCCGATCTCCTTGAGCCGGGCCTGCACATTGGCGAGCATGGAGTTCATGATGCCGACACCGGAGACGATGAGCGTGACACCGGCGGCGAGAGTCAGCACGACTGTGAGCATATTGGCGATCTTGCTCATCACGTCGAGAACCTGGCTCATGGTGAAAGGGTTGAAGACCGAGGTCGCGTGATGGCGGCTCTTGATGACCTGCAGGATCTCTTTTGAGGCAGGAATGACCTGGGAAGGATCGGCCATCGAGAAGAAGATTTCTTTGACGGTGTCGGTCCCAGTGAAGTAGCGGGCGACCGGGTAAGGAATGAGGATGGTCTGATCGGAGACCTCTGACTGGCCGAAGGTGTCGATCCGCATCTTGAAGACGCCGATGATGGTGAAGGGAATTCCCTGCACGGAGACGGTGTGGCCGATGGCGGCGGTCGAGCTTCCGAAGAGGGCGCGGGCAAAGGGCTCAACGATGATGGCCACCTTGGAGTGCTGCGCCGAGTCCTGATCGTCGAAGAAGCGGCCCGCAGTGACAGCCAGGTTGCGAACGACCTTGTAGTCGGGGCTCACGCCAAGGAGCATGGCATCGCGCGTCACGCCGGAGCCGATCGAGACGGTGTAGTGGACCTCCAGCATGGGCGAGGCGGCAACGACATTCGGGACCGATTCGCGGACGGCGTTCATGTCTTCGCGCGTCATGTAGTCGTTGGTGACGGTGTTGTCCGGGCCGGCCACGGTGCCACCGACGAACTGCATCTCAATCATGCTGGGGCCGATCGAGCTGATCAGGCCGAGAGCATATTGCTTGCCGGTAAGGCCGAGCGTGACCACCAGAATAATAGAGGCCGAGCCGATGATCATGCCCAGCATGGTGAGCAGGAAACGGACCTTGGAGGCACGGAAGCTGTCGAGAGCGAGCCGTGTGATCTCGGAAAAAACCATGGTGCTTCGCGCAGCAGCCAGGGTCGCATCGAAGCTGGAGCGGCGGGGGGAGACGATCGAGTTCGGTGCCGTGGCGCTGGTTGTTGCCATGAGGGAGGGAGCCGCTTGCTCTCCAGTATCGCAGTGCTTGCTTTTCAGTATCACAGCACGACGCCGAAGTTTGCTACCCTTTGGATGGTGCAAGTCCGCCATGCGATGCGGAGGGATGTGTGAGTGGTTGAAACAGGCGGTCTTGAAAACCGCTTTACCCTAGCGGGTAACGGGGGTTCGAATCCCTCTCCCTCCGCCATGAACTTGTTTTAGGATGTCCGATAAAGTCCGGGATCTGCAGAAAACCTCAGCGCATGCGGTGGCTTTCGTCTTTTAGCGTCCACTGTCGTCTCAGAGAAGCCATGCTTGCACGGGGGTACATTCGGGGGTATGTTGTTTCACAGGAGGGGGTACTTTTCGGAGACCTTTCAAGAAGTCATGCCACTCACAGATACCGAGATCAAACGGGCCAAGCCGCGCGACATGGCATACCGCATCAGCGACTCCGGAGGCATGTATCTGTGGATCACCCCATCGGGTGGCAAGTTATGGCGATGGACCTACGTGCACGACGGCAAAGAGAAATTGATGGCGCTTGGAAGATATCCCGATGTCTCTCTTGCAACGGCTCGAGAGCGACATATTGCGTCGCGCAAGCTGTTAGCGTCAGGGATCGATCCAATGGCCGAACGCAAATCGGCGAAGCATGCAAAACGCTCGGCAGACGAGAACTCCTTCGCGAGCGTCGCTGCTCGGTGGCTCGAGCACTGGCGAGAAGGCAAGAGCCCACGGCATGTTGATTCAACGAAGCGCCGCGTTGCCAGCAACATTCTGCCGAGCCTCGGCGCGCGGCAGGTGACAGAAATTGAGGCTCCTGATG